>PUOC01000094.1 GCA_003551965.1 Clostridiales bacterium
GCCGCCACAGGGATTGCGGTTGATGGCGTTGATATCTCTTCCCATATGATCGAACAGCTGCACAAAAGACCAGGCGGAGAAGATATCCGCGTCGTCATGGGCAATTTCGCGGACACGGTCATGCCTCGCCGGTATGCCTTGATCTATCTGGTGTTCAATTCCCTGTTTAACGCCTTGTCCCAGGAAGAACAGATCGGATGCTTTGAAAATGCTGCAGCTCACCTCACGGAAGACGGTGTCTTTGTGGTGGAAGCTTATACGCCGGCGTTTCTCTATCGACTGCAGGACAACCAGTACGTGCAGGCTGAGTTCATTGAAGTCAACCGGGTAAGGCTTGATGTCCTGCGTCACGATGCGGTTCAACAGATCATTGAAGAAAACCACGTGACCCTAACTGCCGACGGATTAACGTTCAACCCGGTGGTCCAGCGTTATGCATGGCCGGCGGAGCTTGATCTGATGGCGCGTATGGCGGGTCTGCGCCTGCAGCAGCGCTGGGGCAGCTGGAACGAAGAAGCATTTACTTCCTCCAGCGACAACTGTATTTCCGTCTATGGACGTTGAGGAGAGCGCGTCCAAGGACGCCAGGGATTAACCAGTGCAGCGCAGCGTGCTCAAGGTTCTCCCAAGCATCTCAGGCTGCGGCCTCTGCGTCGGAATCAAGCACCCATTTTGTCCAGGCTTCTTTGTAGTTCTGCAGAAACCGGATGGACCGTCGTTCACCGAGGCCTGTTCCGTCTGCATATATACGCAACGAATTCGTTATTCCGCTCCATGGTTGTCTTACTGTCAGGAAGCTGGCTGCATGGGCGAAACAACGGGAAGCTGCCTATCCGCGGCGATTTCCAGCCATGTATCTGGATAGGCTGTGCCATAGGTTTCGTTCCATGGCGCAGGATCATATGGCGGCTTCTCGAACAGGGTAATCGCGGTCAAACCCATAGGCCCACTCGGCTGTCCGTTTGGCCGCAGGGATAGGCTCGCCCCATGCATCAGCACGCAGCATGGCCGGGCCTGGACCCGCATCGGAACCAGGAACGCAGGCGTTGGAATGTTCGTCAAGGCCAACATTTCGCGAACGGTCGAGCACACTCAAGGCCAGGTTCCATAGGTTCCATGCTGCTTTCTTCATTAACTCCGATTACGAAGGTGGGCTAACTCCAGTCCTGAGCAAAATCGGGGAAGTTTGAGCCGGGGGTTCTATTCAACCTCCCATCCCCATGGCAAGGGATCCCCCTGTCGAGCACGGATTAAAGGACGATTGTCGGAAATAAATGCACGCAAATGATCAGTGCAGCTCTATTTTCAAGAAAATTCTGCTTGAAAGTCCAGAGGAGAGAGCGGGTGAAGTGAAGGCGCGGATAGACCCAACTGTCTAAAAACCACAGCGGAGGAGTGGGAACGATGAATCACCAGAACCTGGAAGGCGTCGTCCCGCCTTTGGTGACACCGTTTGACGAGAAGGAAAACTTGGACTTGAAAGCATTTGCTCAAGAGGTTGATTTTCTGCTGGCTGAGAATGTCCATGGAATAAGCATTGGTGGCAGCACAGGGGAAGGTGCGGTTCTGTCCCATGCTGAACTGCAGGAGTTGGTTTTGGTCGCTGCAGAACGCAATGTCGACAACAGACCGATTCTTGGCGGTGTTATCAGCAATTCAACCAGGGATGCCGTCGAGACCGCTTTGCTGTTGCGCAAGGCTGGAGCTACAGCCCTGCTGGTCACACCTACGGTCTATCATGGTGCTACCGAAAAAGGGAACATCCGTTTCTTCAGAGATATCGCAAAGGAGGTGGAAATACCGATTGTTGTCTATAATGTTATTCCCACAAACCCCATAGAACCACGCATCATGAGAAGGCTTTGCGAAATAGAACAGGTCATCGGCGTTAAGCAGGTGGATCCTGGGAAGGTGGCTGCCATGGTCGCTCTGGACAGCCACATGAAAGTCTTTAGTGCTTGTGACGATATGCTGTACCCAACCTATGTTGCCGGTGCCTGTGGTTCGATTTCCGCTATGAATACTGCGGTGCCCGGACTTTGCGTGCGACAATGGCAGGCTTATTTGGATGGTGACCAGAGCACGGCCATGCATATTCATCAACAGCTCTACCGCGTTTTTCAAGCCTACTTCCACCAACCGTTTCCCGGCAAAATCAAGGAACTGCTGCAACTGCTCGGAAGAGACGTTGGCAAAGCGAGAATGCCCATTATGCCTTCAGATACGGTTGAAATAGAGACGATGAAGTCTCTCTTGAGAAAAGCCGGGTTGATAGAAGCTTGATCAAAACGAGCCAGATAGGAGGATGAAGATGCATTTGAAAGAGAAATACGGCAAGATCTTGGTCCCCATGGTGACCCCGTTCAAGGCAGATGGGGAGTTGGACTTTGATGCGGCCGCGGAGGTCGCGCGACGGCTGGTGAACGCAGGCCATGCAGACTCCCTGATTCTTTCTGGAACGACGGGAGAGTTCCATACCATGAGCTTTGATGAAAGAGTGAAGCTTTTCGAAGTGATCTTGGAATCCGTTGGAGATACAATTCCGTTGATTGCCGGAACCGGCAGCGCATCAACCAAAGAAACCTTGGAATTAACGCAGGCCGCCGAGGAAATAGGCTTCAGCTTGGTGATGGTGATAGCACCATATTACGCGAAACCGAACCAACAGGAAATTCTTCATCATTTTGCCACCGTGGCCGATAGTACCGAGGTGGATATTATGCTGTACAATATCCCCATTTTTACGGGTGTCAACATCGATCCCGCCACCGTGGCAGAACTGTCGTCCATTCAGAACATCGTTGGAATCAAGGAAGAAGCCGAGTTGAATCCGAAGCAGATCACGGCATTTCTCAATGCCACCGGCGATGATTTCCTACTATACTGCGGTGACGACACGATGATCTTGGAATCCTACGCCCAAGGTGGGGAGCAGCGGATTGGCGGGATTGTCAGTGGCGCATCTCATCTTATTGGCCGCCAACTCCGGGACCTCATCCATTTGTTTTTGGCTGGCAACATTGAGCAGGCGGCCGTCCTGCAGCGGCAGTATTATAGGCTTTTCAAGGTTATGGGACAAAGCCGGAGAGTCAATCCAGTCGCCCTCTTGAAGGAAGCTATGAAGATGGTAGGCTATCCAGCTGGTTTCCCTAGAAGTCCTTTGTCTGCGGGAAGTCCGGAAGAAATCGCCGCGGTGAGAGAAGTGATGGAGGGCTTGGATCTGCTCTGAACCAAGGTTCCAGGCCAAGTTTTGACATAGGGCAGGTGTTCCGGGATGCCGGTAGAGGATGCCCTGAATGAAAGGCAGTTTTTGCCAAGGAGAACAGCCGCAGGTGGGAGCATCTGCCAGTGCTCGCGGGTGCGCGTTGATCCATGGCAGGCCGCTAATTTGGCACTGCGGCTGTCAGGAACCTGCCCGTCCATTCCGACCCGGGAACTTCAGCGGGGTCGGAGAAGTGCGGTCGAAGGGTCCGGTCAGCACTGTCAATGGCCCATGAACTGGGGCGGGATGCTCGCAGAATATGACTATGCTATGCGGGCAGGACCGGGGAGGTGAGGCAAATGTGGGCGCGGTTGATGAGGCTTCTTCAGGCAGCGGCGGATGATCCTCGGTTCCCTCCAACCGTACTGTACAACGAAAACTGGATGCTTCGTCTGGTGCTTGACTGGCTGGTGGGCGGTGGAGCGTCTTCGCTGATGCACGTGGCTCCCGGCGCGAACTGGTATTCCGAAGCTTTGCTGCGTTCTGCTTTTCCTCCCCGATTTCGAGGCGACCCTTTAGCAGAGTCCTACACCCGCGCCGATGGAGTGATCGGCCATTTTCGACTGGCAGGCAACGGCACGGGTGAACTGGAGTTGCTGCGGCAGGCCCGGCAACTGACCGTGGTTGAGGGCAAGATGTTCAGCAAGCTATCGGCCGGCGTGAGCAACGCCCGCTACTTCGACCAGGCTGCCCGCAGCGTAGCCTGCATGGCCGAGACGCTTTGCACTGTCAGGCGGAAGCCCGACGAGATGGATGATCTGCGTTTCTATCTGGCAGCGCCCCGGCACCAGATCGAGTCAGGGGTTTTCGGCGACCTCCTGACGTTGGAATCGATAGAAGCCAAGGTCCGTCGGAGAGCTGCTGAATACGAAGGCGCCCGTGATGGATGGTTGGAACACTGGTTCTTGCCGGTTCTGTGTCGAGTGGAAGTCGGGATGGTAAGTTAGGAAGAGCTTTTGGAGGAAATAAAGCTGTGGGATGAGGACACCGGTGCCCAGTTGATGATGTTCTACCAGCGATGTCTGCGCTTCAACTGGTCAAGACCGTAATTCGGGCTGCCATTGAACTCGTGGCAGCTCATGGGCGGTCGCTGATTGTGCAGGAAGACTGGCTGCCATTGAACTCGTGGCAGCTCATGGGCGGTCGCTGATTGTGCAGGAAGACTGGCTGCGAAGACGGGAGCCGACGAACACGGTGGCAGGATAGATATGGCCAACAGTGATGGCACAGCAATCGCAATGATAGGAACTGAAATGCGCAGGGGCATGGTCGAATGGGCTGTGACGCAAACCTCGTGAAACAGCTCCTTTCGTCGCTACTCTACGTCATCTTTCAGGACTTTTCATCGATACCTAAGAC
>PUOC01000180.1 GCA_003551965.1 Clostridiales bacterium
GCCAATGCGTTGCGCTCGCTTTCTCCTGCTTGCCCTGGCTCATGCAGAAAAAGAGCCGCGGCTGAAGGTCGGATCTCATCTATTAGACCTATCTCCGCAACAGTCTGCGAACTCCCGAAACCAACCTTCTTCGCCTTGGTTATCCTGGAAATTTCTCTGATCACTTGGGTGCTGTTTTCAAAAATCCGGACCAGATAACCGCATTTGGCTAGTTGTCTCTCAAGCTTTCCTAGGTCTTCCATGTCCGCCATACCCTTCATTAGGTTCTCGACTCACTGGTCTCTGCAGTTAATCTCTACGGATGATAGCCCTTGGCGATGGGCTATGGTCGAGTGCAGAGACATCCCGACGCCATCGCCGTTTGGCCCCTGTTAATGCCTGCGACTTGGGGCGGGCCAACAGTGCAATGAGACGGGCCAGAAAGCTCAGGGTCAGGGATTACATCTCCTGGCCAATGCGAGCGGCGCCTTTGGCACTATTCTTCTAGGGGGACAGCCTCGGCCCGTCCCATGACAAAACCCGGTTTTAAGGTGTATAACCGCTTCTCATCGGCATCTTGGTTAACGTGGGATTTCACTACCCGGCCCACGAACAGCATGTGATCCCCGGTGACCAGCTGCGAATCCAATTTACACTCGAAGTTGGCGACCGCGTCAGAAAACAATACAGTGTCCACGGAGGAAGCTCGCTGCGTGGGCAGCGGGAAGCTCTTCAACTTATCAACTTCCCGGCCAGAATGGGTTCCGAAATACAATGCCGCTTCGGCCATGGCCAGGGATGGGAAGCTGAGCACAAATTCCCCCGCCTGTTCGATGATCTCGCGAGAATAATGGCCTAGGGCTACGGCCATGGCAAACATGGGTGGGTCTCCCGAGGTAATCATGCTCCAGCCTAAGGTGATGGGGTTGTCTCTGCCTTCGGGACTGCGGGCCACGGCAATGGCCACGGCTTCCGGGTATTTCCTTGTGATGGCTTTGCTGTACGGTGTTTCCATCTGCATGGCTGTTTCCCCCTATCCGTATTTCTGTCAAGACCGTTTGGATCACGCGCCACTGTGAGCCGGGGCCAAGAGGCGCGCACTGCTCCAGCAGGGATAGCTCTGACAACGCCTGTCCCGGCTTACGTTGGAACCGAGTTATGCTTCCCGGCTGCTTAAAAAGCGCCACAGCTCGTCTTCGACGCTGGTGTCGTAGCGGCTCGACCGTCCGTTCTTTTCCTCAACCACCACACCGGTCCCCTGCCGGACGGTTCCCACCGCGGCGGCGGGGATTCCCAGTTGTTCCAAGTGGGAGACCAAACTTTCGGGGTGGGGACAGCTGATCAGCATGGCCCCCGAGGAAAGAAGCTTCAGCGGGTCCAAACCCAGCCTCTGGCAGATTTGTTCGGTGATGGGCAGGATCGGAACATTGGCTGCTTCAATGCAGCATTCCACATGAGACGCCTGGCCGACCTCGAAGCAGGCCCCAATCAAACCTGCCTCCGTGACGTCGTGCATGGCATGGACGCCAAATTCAGCAGCGGCCAAGCCTTCAGGGATGACGCTGAGCATCGTTTCCAGCCGGCAGAGGTCTTGGTCTGTGACGAACTCGAGATACTCGCGGTGGTCCTGGGCGAGAACCAATGAACCTTCTATACCTGCAGCCTTGGTGAGCACGAGGCCGTCACCCGCCTTCGCCCCGCCCGAAGTAACATAGCAGTCTTTGGCCGCCCGTCCCAAAGCCGTTAGGGAAATGACCGGATCGAGAACTCTGGAGGTGATCTCTGTATGGCCTCCTAGCACCTCAATTCCCAACCGGGCAGCTTCGCAAGAAATTTCTTCCATGATGCTGACCACGTCTTCTTTTCCTAAGGTGCTCGGTACAAGCAGCAGTACTTGAACCCCAACCGGGCGCGCACCGGCGGCCGCGATATCATTGCAGGCCACATGGACAGCCAGGCGCCCTGCTCCCTGGAACGCGCCGGTAATCGGATCCGTTGACAGCACGCATACCTCCGGGCCGAAGTCGACAACGGCACAGTCCTCACCGATGCCCGCGTGTACCAAAACGTCGTCACGCCGGAAGCCCACTTGATTGAGTACCAGTTCCTGCAGCATTTCTGAGGACAGCTTGCCTACTTTCAACGGATCACGACTCCATTCTATCGGTTGCGGTAGATGAAAATTTGCCCGGTTTCCATGTAAAGACGGATTCGATCCAGGATCAAACGCCGCCAAAGCGCCCTTGTTCCTGGTATTAAAAGGGATAGGCCGACAACATCGGTGATAAACCCCGGTGTCAGGAGCGTCATTCCTCCCAATAAGACCATCAAACCGTCAATGAGCACATCTCCCGGCAGCTGGCCGCTGCCGGTTTCGTACTGAAGGCGCCGCAGCACAGTAAAGCCCTGCTGCCTTGTGAGCCAAGCTCCGGCCGCGCCTGTGACTACAACCAGCAGCACGGTGGGAACCGCCCCAATCCTTGTGCCGATCTCGATAATAACGAAGAGCTCGACTAAGGGTACGATAGTGAACAACGCTAATAGTCGCCATAGCATCATGTATCCCGCCTTTAGGCGTTGATTCTGTGGATCTGCAGGATGTTGGTGCTGCCCGGAACGCCAATTTGCACGCCGGCGGTAATGGTTACCACATCTCCCACATCCACCAAGTTCCAGCGCTTAGCTGCTCCCACGGCCACGTCGATGAGACCGTCAATGTCTCGGGGCGTGGTCGAGTGCACTGGGTGGACGCCCCAGACCATGGAAAGCTGCCTTACCACTTGTTCATGGGGGCAGACAGCCAAAATGGGTGCCTGCGGCCTGTAGCGAGATAAGAACCGGCCCATGGCACCGGACTGTGTCGAACACAGAATGGCTTTAACCCCAAGATCATGGGCGGTCTGGCATGTGGCCAGCGATATGGCGTCGGCAATATTCCTTGACTCCAACTGCCTTTTTTCGTCCAGGATTTCGTCGTATTTCATAGACTTTTCCATGCGGACTGCAATGGTGCTCATGATCTGAACGGCTTTGGCCGGATAAGCTCCGACCGCTGTTTCGCCAGATAGCATCACGCAGTCGGTACCATCAAAGATGGCATTAGCCACGTCTGTCACCTCAGCGCGGGTGGGGCGCGGATTTCGGATCATCGAATCCAGCATTTGGGTGGCGGTGATGACTGGTTTTCCGGCCTCATTGCACTTTTTGATCATCATTTTCTGGGCCAGCGGCACTTCTTCCGGAGGGATTTCGACGCCGAGATCACCCCGGGCTACCATAATGCCGTCGGCTGCCGCTATGATTTCTTCGAGGTTGCGCAGGCCGGCGTCGCTCTCAATCTTGGCAATGACCGGCAGGTCAGCATCCATATCGGCCATAATGTCCTTCACTTCTTCTACGTGGCGGCCGCGGCGGACAAAGGACGCTGCAATGAAGTCAACACCGTGCTTAACGCCAAACTGAATGTGCTCCACGTCCTCGTCGGTTAAAGCCGGAAGGTCTACTTCCACGCCAGGAAGGGTTACACCCTTCCGAGAACTGCATTCACCGCCGACAACGACTCGAGTGTGGACTTCACGGCCCTCTACCCGTTGAACTTCCAGTTCCAGCAGGCCATCGTCAATGTAGATGACACTGCCCGGTTTCATGTCCCGAGGCAGGGAAGGGTATCCCACATAGGCGCGGGACGCATCGCCCTCGACTTCCTCAGTTGTGAGCGTAAAGGATTGACCGTTTTCTAACTGCACCTTTCCTTCGCGGAAGTGTCCCAAGCGAATCTTGGGGCCCTGGATGTCCAAAAGAACTCCCAAATTGGTGTCCAGCTCCCTGCTGGCCTGACGCAGCGCCTGAAGGCGCTCTAGATGCTCATCCAGTGAGCCGTGAGAAAAGTTGAGGCGGGCAACATCCATGCCCGCCCGCAACAGTTCCCGTATGTTCTCCGGGCTTTGGCTGGCTGGCCCAATCGTGCAGACAATCTTAGTTTTTCTCATGACAGAGTCCGCCGCATAGCAAGCTGGTGGCAGCAAACCGTGTTTGTGCCCCTAGAAACGCGTTGGTTGTTCCGTTTTGGCCTCCGATTGCTGCCCTCGCGCTCGGAGCAACCCTGGCATAGGGAGTGCTGGCTTCCCGGCTGTGATTGCAGCCGCCATTGCAGCACCACGTTCCTAGAACCGGTCAGTCGCATACAGCGGGGTTTCACCTCACTCTCGTGTTTGATCAGCGGCAGCTGTCATGTGCTGCCCTGGCTGCCGCCGCTATATGGACGCCAAAATGTTTGACAGATGATAGTATTCCAAATCTAACTGTTTTTCCTGAGCCAGTGCATAGTGAAGATCCCATGTCTTGAGCCTGTGATCCACTTCACCGACCATCTTCCCCGACTTGCCTTGGTGAAGCAGTTCAATGGCATGATAGGCCAATCGGCTGGCTAGGAGTCTGTCGTTGACGGTGGGCGAACCGCCCCTTTGAATATGCCCGAGAATGGTCATCCGCGTTTCATAGCCTGTTCGTTCCTGTACATATTGGCTGACCTGCACCGACGGGCTGTCCTGGGGCAGACGGCCGGCCTCCGGGTCACCGGTGGCGCCTTCAGCGATCATGATGATACTGTGGGTTTTCCCCTTGGCATTGGCTTCCTGCAGTTTGCTGCAGATATCATCCAGACTGTAGGGGACTTCGGGAATAAGGATCGCGTCTGCACCGCCGGCGAGACCGGCATACAGGGCAATGAAACCGGAATGCCGTCCCATAACTTCCACCACATACACCCGTTCATGGGAGCTGGCCGTGTCACGGATTTTGTTCACGGCGTCCATCACCGTGTTGACAGCGGTATCAAAACCGATGGCATAGTCTGTGCATGCGATATCGTTGTCGATTGTAGCAGGTATGCAGATGACGCGAACACCGAGTTCGTCCAGATCCTGGGCTCCTCGGAAGGAGCCGTCACCGCCGATAACCAACACGGCGTCAATGTCGTGTTCTTTTAGTTTCTCCACCGCCTTCGCCTGGCCCTCCGCCGTGAGAAACTGATCAGAGCGGGCGCTCTTCAACAGTGTGCCGCCCCGTTGAATGATACCGGAGACGGAGCGGCTGTTCAATGGCTCGATTTCGCCCCGGATCATGCCGTGGTATCCCCGGTAAATGGCGTAGGGCTCCATCCCAAAATGGATGGAGCTGCGCACAGCCGTTCGAACCGCTGCATTCATCCCAGAAGCATCGCCGCCGCTGGTCAGAATGCCTATTCGCTTAATCATTGTATCCACCACCCACTTTCTTGTCGGGCGTATGCTTGTTGTCGTTCTCTGTCCCAGAGCTGTCGTCGGGCGCCCCCTCTTCCGATGCAGCTGTGTCAGGCTCTTCAACGGCCACCTGCTGCCTGGTGTGTTCACTGAAGGCACCGATCTGGCGAAATCGCTGCAGCCGCTCCTCCACCAGTGCGCCGGTGTTCTTGCGTTTCAACTGTGCCAGATGGCGTTTGATGAACGCCTTCAGCTGACGGCCCGTGCCTGTATGATCCCGGTGAGCCCCGCCTAAGGGCTCTGTCACCACGTCATCGATGATGCCGAACCGCAGCAGATCGGTGGCAGTCAACTTCAACAGCTCAGCTGCTTCCGCGGCGCGGCTCGAATCCTTCCAGAGGATATTGGCACACATTTCCGGGGAGATCACCGAATACCACGCGTGCTCAAGCATCAGAATTCTGTCTCCGACACCGACGGCCAAAGCCCCTCCGCTGCCTCCTTCTCCGGTGATGACGCAGATGATAGGAACCCTGAGAAAGGACATCTGCTCAATGCACTCCGCAATCATCAGTCCCTGGCCCCGTTCTTCGGCGGCCAATCCCGGATAGGCACCCACAACATCAATGAGAGAAATGATCGGCCGGTTGAACTTCTCTGCCTGCCGCATAAGCCGGAGGGCTTTGCGGTACCCTTCCGGATGGGGCAGTCCGAAGTTGCGTGCCAGATTTTCCTTTGTATCCCGCCCCTTCTGCGGCCCGATGACGGTGACCGGCTCGCCGTCCAACAGGGCAATACCTCCTACCACGGCACCGTCATCTCGCACGGCCCGGTCGCCGTGCAGTTCCATAAAACCATCAAAAACCAGTCCGGTGTAATCCAGCATCGTGGGGCGCTTGGGATGGCGCGCCATCATGACACGCTGCCAAGGGGTCAGGTTTGCGTATATCTGTTTGCGCTGGCGCTCAGCCTTGCGCTCCAGTTCATTGAGCTCCTGTGAAAAGTCGATTCCCTGTTCTTGGATAAAGGAACGGAGTTCGCGAATGCGGGTCTCCAGTTCTTCCAGGGGCTTTTCCCATTCAAAGCTTGTGTTCACCGTGTTCACCTCTAAACGTGATAACTCAGCAGTTTTGCTACCGTGGTGCGCATATCACTGCGGCTGACAATGGCGTCAAGCATGCCGTGCTCCAGTGCAAATTCTGCTGTCTGAAAATCGTCAGGCAGCTTTTGCCGCGTGGTTTCTGCCACAATGCGGGGCCCTGCAAAGCCGATAAGAGCACCTGGTTCGGCAAGAATAATATCACCGAGTGACGCAAAACTGGCATAGATGCCTCCCATGGTGGGATGGGTCAAAACAGAGAGAAACAGCTGCCCCGTTTGCCGGAACCGCCCAACGGCCTGTGATGTCTTAGCCATCTGCATCAGACTGAAGATGCCCTCGTGCATCCTAGCTCCACCGCCACCGCCAGAGAATATCACCACAGGTACTTCTCTCGACGAAGCCAACTCAAAACCCCGCACTAGCTGCTCGCCGACCACACTTCCCATGCTGCCGCCGATAAATGCAAAATCGATGAGCCCGATCACGATGCGAACTCCGTCGACGCGCGCCGTGCCGATTAGTACCGCGTCCTCCAGGCCGGTACGTTCTCGAGCCTGCTGCAGTTTCTCTTCATAGGCCGGGAAATCCAACGGATTCTGGGCCCGCAGAGGAGCCAAGGCTTCAAACGAGTCGGCATCGACTACGGTCTGCAGCCGCTCGAATGCGGAGATCCGGAAGTGGTGTCCGCATTGGGCGCACACATGCTGGGTCTTTTGCAGCTCCTTCCGGTAGATCATGGCCGCGCAGCTTTCGCACCGCAGCCAGAGATTGTCGGGAACATCCTTGCGCACAGGCTGTTCGGATTTGGGACGTACCGTTGCGTATTTTTGCTTGCTGCGGAAAACTCGTAACATGGGTCGCAGAAATCAACCGCCGGTTCTATGGCCGTGGGCGGCCTATTCTGTTTCTCCCCTTTCCTTCTGGAATGTTATGGCAGGGCCCAGTCTAGAAAAGCACCGTTCTGCAGCTGTTATGCTTCAAAGGAATCGGCGATGATCTCATGGGCTTCCTCGGCTTCCGATTCTGGAACGAGGATCTCAACACTGGCCGATGCGCCCAGATGTGGCACTCCCATGGGCCGCTGCATGACAAGAATTCCTTCGCCTTCTAGCAGTTCTCGGATCATGTCGGCGACAGGATGATTAGGCGCAATATAAACGACTGTCCACACGGAGAGCGTTCCTCCTTCAACAACGGATTGACGACGGAAATGGAATCAAAGTTGGAAAAAAGGCAACACGCCGCATGCCAGAACGGCCTCGCCCATCAGGAAGCAAGATGGCGCCCGCTCGTTGTAACAGCAGTTCTGTCAGAACACCGAAGTGTCCTGCGGAAATCAGCTGTCGCGCCCTGCAGATTGACAGGTGCCCAACTTGGTGAAGATCTCTGCCTTTCCGCGGACTTTGATGGCCGATGTGTGTTCTGTAAACTGGGCCACCATGACCTCGCCTTTGTCGAGTTTTTCAGTGTGGTGGAACTTGGTGTCTTGGCCCCTGGTCAGGCCGATTATCGTTACACCGTTCTCCAGTGCTTTGATCATAACATAGTCGTGATTGGACGAGCCAGGCACGTCTTTCATTGCGTCACCCTTCCTCCCTGCGTCTACAGCGGCTATTCAGTCTAAGTTCTGTCCGACAAGGACAATCTCCTTTTTTTCGAGCACAGGTTTACCCACCGGGGGTCGTCGGTGATATTTCTTCAACGGCTGCCCCCAACTGTAGAAGCTCATCATGGAACTGGCCGCTACCGTTGACCCATAGCTCGGGTGCGGCCAACTGGAGGGTTCCTTGACCGAGAGCCAGGAGAACGGGGTGGGTTCCGGAGTGGCGCTTGAGAACTGCGGCTGTGGTATCGAACTGGGTTGGGTCTGGGGAGAGGACGTACCACGTTGTCAAGGGCAAAATCCACTGGGCACGCATCTCCCGGCCATGGCGTGTGCCGAGAACTGCTGCCAGCTGGCCGGTGTGCAGAGGCTTCGGCCAGCTGGCAATTTGGAAGCGGACAACGCCATCTGTGGTCTGTAGAAGGCCTTCCCTGGGTACGCCGTCTGCAGGTTCCAATTGGCAGATTTCCCCGGCTGCACAGCACTCAAACCCTTCCGCAACCGTCTGCAGAATAGGAAGCCACGGCTCAACGGGGTGGCAGGAAAGATACACGCCCAGAAGTTCCTTTTCCCATTGTGCCCAGTGGCCGCATGATGGATGAGACGGTGACATGGTCATGCCCATGTTCTGCGCTTCCTTCCAGAGTTGCGAGCGGCTGCCCAAAAAATCCAGAGCACCGGTTTTGATCAGTGCAGCAATGGTCTCCGCAGTGACGCCAGACGTCGACGCCAGTGCGGCTAGGGTCATCATGGCCGGCTTGCTATCACGCCATTCCATGATCTGCCGGGCGGTATGTGTATTCAGTCCGCGGGGAAATGCAATTCCGACGCGAATTCCCCTTCCTTCCGGACAGCACGATGCCTGTGCATACCGGATGTCTGGCGGTAATATGGCAACACCGTTCTCCATGGCGTTCAACAGATACCGCCGCTGCCGCTGGGAATCACCGTGATGGAGCAGAGAAGCGAAAAACTCCGCCGGGTAGTGGGCCTTAAGATAGGCACACTGGTACGATATCCAAGCATAGCTGGTGCTGTGGCTTTTATTAAAGGCATAGCCGCCAAAGCGTTGGATCTCTCGAAACAGATGCTGTGCCTGCGCGCTGGGAATTCCCAGCTGCCCGGCTCCCTGCACAAATGCATCTTGAAAACGCTGCAGCACATGGCGCTGCTGTTTACTGAGGGCTTTGCGCAGTTCGTCGGCATCGGCCAAAGGCAGCTGTCCGATGTCGTGGACCGCCTGCATGACCTGTTCCTGATAGAGAAGAATACCCTGTGTTTCTTTGAGAATGGGTTCTAGTCGGGGGTGGGCGGAAGCGGGCTCTTCCTCCCCCCTGCGGCGCCGGGCCAGGGACTGGGCGAACTGGAGCGGGCCGGGCCGGCCAATGGCCAAAAGCGCCGATAGATCCTGCAGGCTGCGGGGCTGCAGCTCCTGCAGCAGATCTTGAAACAGTCTGCTTTCCAGTTGAAAGATTCCTGGACTGTCACCGGCGGCCAACAATTTGTATGCCTCGGGACTATGGGCATCCACGGCTGCCAAGCGAAAAGACCGCTGCCGGCGCTGGATCATCGACTCAGCCTCTCGAAGCAGGGTTAGGGTGCGCAATGCCAGAATGTCGATTTTCAAAAGCCCCAGTGCTTGGACAGAATCCATATCCATCTGCGTTACTCGGTGACCGCGGTTGTCCGTACGAATGCCGGTCCAGCGTATCAGGGGTTCACGGCCTAGGATGACGCCAGCAGCGTGGACTCCCAGGCTGCGCTTGCGGCCGTATAGACCCGCGGCCGTCCGCAGTAGCGCCGCGGCCTCCGGAAGTGTTGTCTGTAGTTGTTTCCAATCCGGCTCGTTTCGTTCCTCTGTCGCCGCCTGAAGACAGCGCTGGAGCAATGAATCGGGTGTCTGCAAGGTGCGGGCTGCATCCCGAAGGGCTGCACGGACTCCAAATGTGCCGTAGGATCCAATCTGTGCCGTATACTCGTATCCGTATCGCTGCAGGAGATAAGCGAGTATCTCCTCCCGCCGTTCGGCGCAGAAATCAAGATCAATGTCGGGCAGTTCCTTCCGGTTCGGATTTAAGAACCGTTCAAACATGAGCCCGTGTTCAAGGGGATTGATTTCGGTGATGCCCAATGCATAGGCAGTGAAACTCCCTGCGGCACTGCCGCGGCCCGGGCCGACCGGAATGTCCTGTTCCTTGGCAAAGCGGACAATATCAGCGACGATAAAGAAATAATCGGCAAACCCCATGGAGTCGATGATGCCGCATTCATAGGCTAGACGACGCTCGCTCTCCTCCTCGAGGATTTCACCCCGCTGTGTCAACTGTTGGATGGCGGCATCGTAGAGTGAAAGATCTGCATCTGCGTTAGGAAGCTTAGCCGATTCCATGTCTATATCCACCCGGCAGCGTGACGCGATGGCCACGGTGTTTTCGACGGCTGAGGGCAGTTCGGCAAACAGGCGCTCCATGGAAGCTGGGTCCAAAAGCGGCCTTTGCTCCGGAGCGGCTTCTTCGGCTAGGGTTCCTTTGTCCAGTGCCCGCATGCACGCAAGCGCGTCCATTTCCTCATCCTCGAGGGCACATCCTTCCTGCGCAGCAACCCAGTTGACACTTTCCTCTTTTAAAGCGTCATACACCCGTCGGCTGCGGTTCTTCTTGGCTTCTGTATCCAGTTCCAGTTGAACGTACCAGTGGGATGCTCCAAACAATCGCAGGCCCCGCCGGTGCAGTTCCTTCATGGCCGTGCGGCCAGCGGACACCGCCTGGCGAAAAAGCCCCTGTTGGGTACTGCCGGTTGTGGCAATCAACCCTTTCCGGTGGGAGGCGAGAGTTTCCCAGGAAACCGGCGGCTCAATGGAGGACAACAGGAGAAGGTTCTGATACCCCGCGTGATTCTCGGCTAACAAAACAAGGCGTATCGGTTCATCGTGATCCTGCCGCACCGACAACTCCAGGCCGAAAATGGGCTGAATCCCCTTGCTTCGGCAGATCCTATAGAATGAAACAAAGCCGCCGGTTGTATTGATGTCTGTAAGGGCAATCGAGCCCATGTGGTGTTCTGCAGCCCGTTCCGCCAGTCGATCCATGGTAATACAGCTGTGAAGAAGAGAGTAGTCACTGTGTACATGCAGATGCACAAACATCGGCCGCTTCCGTCCTTCCCTTCCAGAAAAAAGCTGGAGGAACACCCCCAGCTACGCCTTAACTTCTTGAATATGGGAAAACAGGTCCGTTACCTCGGTGGTGTGTTCTCGCATGATGCAGCCGCCCAATGCGGATATCTTTTCTTCGAGGTGCTCGTAGCCGCGGTCGATGACATCGATACCGTATATCTCTGTGCGCCCCTCGGCCGCTAAGGCGGCGATAGTCAGTGCAGCACCGGCTCGAAGATCGGTAATTTCCACGGGAGCTCCAGTCAGCTGCTTGACACCTCGGATAATGGCCGTTTCCCGCTCCACTTTCACATCAGCGCCCATGCGCCGCAGTTCATCGACGTAACGGAAACGGTCGAAAATCGTTTCCCGAATTACGCTGGTACCGTCGGCCAGACAGAGGGCTGCCACTAGCGGCTGCTGCAAGTCGGTGGGAAAACCGGGATAGGGCGATGTTTCGACGTCGATGGCGCGCAGGCCGTTCGGTGCCGATACGGTCACTTCGTTGACGCCCTTTTCGATGACAATGCCAGCTTCCTCCAGTTTAATCATGGGCGAGCGCAGGTGTTCTAAGACGAGGTTCTTGACAGTCACCTCACCGCCGGTGATGGCTGCAGCCAGCATATAGGTTCCTGCTTCGATACGATCGGAAATCACCGAATATTCAATGCCATGGAGCGATTCCACGCCTTCGATGCGGATGACGTCGGTTCCGGCACCCCGGATTTTGGCACCCATGCCGTTAAGAAAGATGGCCAGATCGACAACTTCCGGTTCCTTGGCAGCGTTTTCTAGGGTTGTGGTACCATCGGCCAACGAGGCGGCAAGCATTAAGTTTACCGTCGTACCCACACTGGACCGATTTATGTAGACCTTTGCGCCCTGTAGCTTCCGGCACGAAGCTTTCATAAACCCGTGCTCAATGGTCACGTCCGCCCCCATCTGAGAAAAGCCCCGGATATGATAATCCACCGGCCGTGAACCGATGGCACACCCTCCCGGAAGGGGAACTTCGGCCCGGCCGAGCCTGGTAAGCAAAACGCCTGCGGTATAAAAGGACGCCCGCATCTTGCGTACCAAATCATAGGGCGCTTGATGTTGATTGAGGCCCCGCCCGTCTATATGCAGTCGTCCCTGCTTGTCGAAGAAAAGGTTCACGCCCAAGCGCCGCAGTATTAAGCACATGGTGGCTACGTCAGTATCGTGCGGTACGTTCTCCAATACACTCACGCCGTCCTCTGCCAAAGCGGCGGCCGTGATAATGGCCAGCGAACTGTTCTTGGCTCCGCTTATGTGCACTTCACCCTTGAGGGGGTTGCCTCCCTCGATGACAAATCTAGATGACAAATGATTCACCCCTCTCGTTTCTCACCGTGTTCTAGGTAGAACTGGACTATCGCTTCCAGCAGATCGTTGCGTTCCCATTGACTGATCAGATGACGGGCGTTGCGGTGGGAGGTGATGTACGAAGGATCACCGGACACGAGGAACCCGACCAGCTGATCCAAAGGCTCATAACCCTTCTCAGTCAGCGCCCGGCTGACCGTGGCCAAAACCGCGTCTATATCCCCGGAGGCGGTGTCGGCGGTACTAAACATCCTCGTGCTGTGTGACTTTTCCATGGTCGACCTCCTTGTCTGCCGGCGTCTGCATGGGCATCGGATCCCTGCTTACCCAGAAGACCCGATGCAACAGATTCCTTCGCAATCAATTCACTATCGAAGCCGTCGAATCCTGCATGCTAAATCTTTCGATTTTGCCTAGCATATCGTGACCGTACGTGAAAAGGGGTTTGCCGGCATATCCAGAATATATGACTGAGGACACGAATTCAACTGCAGGGAGGGTATGTCTTTGACGGGCAGACGACTGTATCTATCCAAGGAAAACCGCATGATCGCAGGCGTAGCTGGCGGCATAGGTGAGTTTTTTGATGTAGACCCGACCATTGTCCGCATTTTATTTCTGCTGCTGCTGCTTCCCGGAGGTGCCGGGCTTATCGTGTACATTGGGGCATTGATTGTCATACCCGAGCCGCCGAAGGAAAAGGTTTCAACGGCGTCTAAAGGCAGAGCACAGGGCCAGGATCGTCAGGAAGGCGAGGTCACCGAAAAGGAGCAGGAAGCCATCGAAGAGTTGAAAGCGGCGGCGAAAGACTTGGCAGACGCCGGCGGTGAAGTGGCCGAGAATGCAGCGCAACGAGTTCGAACATCGATTCAGAAACTGTCCCAGACCAAAGAAACCGAAGATTTGGATGATGGTGGGGCAGGCACAGATGAGGAAGCCGAAGGCCGCGGCCAGGGCCGGGAAATCGAAGTACGGTCTTCCGATGGGCCCCAAGAGGAGACGACCGCCGGAAGGGACTCCGACGATCGCTCCAATAAGATCATCGGGTTGATTTTGGTGGCCGTCGGCATCTTTTTCTTGTCCCGGCATATGGTTCCGTGGTTTGCGTGGAGTTCGGTATGGCCGGTGATCCTGATCATTGCCGGTGCTGTCATTTTGCTAAAAGGACTGGGTGAGCGATGAAAAGCGAAAATTTGGTTACTGGTACCATTTTAGTCCTGGTTGGAGCGGCGTTTTTGGCCCGCAATATTGGGATTCTTCCTAGCATTCCCTGGGGGAACATTGTGCAGCTATGGCCGGTATTGCTGGTTGTGTTTGGTCTTCAAGTGCTGTTTCCTAAAGGCCCTCTCAGCATCCTGCCTGTACTGGTCCTGATTGCAGCCGTTGCCTTTGCTCTGTTTGTCATGGATGACGGCAGGGTCCGGCGCGAGCCCATGCGGCATTCCTTTACCATCGAAGAATCACTTTCCGAGGCAGTACTGCGATTGGATAATCTCGGTGTAGCAGACCTGCGTCTCTCGGCCCAGATCCCCGAAGACGATGGCACGGCCCTTGAAATCGAAGCGACGGACAGTAGGCTGGCCCGGCCATACGCCGACGTCTCTGCTGACGGTATTGAATATGTTCTGCGGGAGACCGGTAATGGAGTTTGGCTGGGCCGCCGGGATATATCGCGGGTTTCGTTGGCTCTCAGTCCCGCACTGTTGTGGAACTTCGATCTGCATATGGGTATAGGCCTCGGCGTGCTTGACCTGCGCGACCTGCAGTGGCAGCGGGTGGATATCGGCACAGGGATAGCCAACCTAACACTCCTTCTGGCTGAGAGCGATCAAGAGCGCACACTAGACATCGCCGCCGGCATCGGCCAGGTGCGGTTGGAGCTTCCCCGAACAGCCAATGTCCGGGCGGCGGTTTCGTCTCCGTCGTTCCTGCACAATTTGGAACGGCAGGGTTTTTCAGAGCACGGCGGAGACTATGTATCACCCGGCTACAACGAGGATGGGGCCGTGACACGGATTAAGATCGACAGCGGAATTGCCAACATCCAGGTTCGCTGGATATGACAGAGGGATGGTGAGCGGTTTTGGACAGTAAGCGCCTGCATGAGGCAGCCGGCAAGAGGTATTCCTGCCGCAGCTATCAACGGGAGGAACCGGAAGAACTGCAGCGGCTGCACAGCTTTTTGATGGAAGGTATTACAGACTACCAGCCCGGTATTGTCCGCTATGACCTCATTGTGGGTGTTGATGCTGTCAGCCCGATACTCAAGGCACCTTTTGGTCCGGTGCCGGCACTGCTGGTGATCAGCGCCGACATGAATGAGCCCTATGCCATGGAATCTACGGGGTTCGGCGGACAGCAGGCGGTACTAGAAGCGGCCGCATTGGGCTTGGCCACCTGCTGGGTGTCGGGCATGTTTTCTCGCTCCCGGGCCGAAGGGGCACTGGACGCGCTTGCCCCTGGCTGGCAGGCTGTTGCCGTTGTCGCGGTGGGCCGGGCTGCACCGGCTGCGCGGACAACGATCAAGCAGAAACTGTTCAAATTCCTCAGTGCGCAGCGGGGCCGCCGCCGGCCCGTCGGAGAGCTGCTGCATCCCGTTGACTTCTGCAGTCTGCCCCGTGCGGCCGTGGAAGCCCTTACGGCTGCTACCCGGGCTCCTTCAGCCCTTAACCGCCAACCATGGGCCTTTGCTCTCAATGGATCCCGGCTGGCCATTTCCTCTACTCGCCCTAAGCCCCATCGGTCCGACGCCACGAGGTTAGACTGCGGCATTGCTATGCTGGAGTTCCAAGCGGCGGCGCGGGCTGGAAGCATGGCAGGGTCCTGGCACCCCGAGGCCGCCGACGACAACCCCATCGCGTCCTTCCCCCTCTCCTATCCCAGTTCCGGTGATGATCTTGACGAAGCCTAGGAAAAAACTGCGGGTGATGCTGGACTCCAACACCTTTGATACCATTATCGAGCGTGGTCTTATGGATACGGCGGCCGAACTGCACTGCCGGACGTACTGCTGGCTGACAACGCCGGTGCAGGAGCAGGAGCTGTTTGGCATGGGCCTCGAAAAGAGGCGTCTTGTGGAGGGAATCCACCGGACAGTGGTTCCTTTAGAGGGAGATATGGTTGACCTCAGCCCCGATGACGCCATTGTTTCGGCTGCAGAAAGGCAGGCTGATGTGCTGGTCAGCGGTGATGAAGACGTTCACCGTCTCGTTCGGAGCCGTGATTTGACCATTGCGCTGTGGGACAACGAACAGCTGGCCGAGCTTCTTATCCTTCACAGAAAGCAAGACAGAGGCCGGGGCTGAAGACCCCGGCCTCGATTCTTACCGTAGACGCCATGCTCCCATGGCTTTCCTTCAGCAGTGCAGAAAGAAAGCTGTCCGTGCATGGCTATTGCAGCAGATCGAAATCCCGCAGAAGCTCCAATGCAGCCTCATCGTAGTCCCATCCTTCTACGTCGACTAACTGGTTGTAGTAGGCTATGGTAGCGTCATCAATGGTGCCGATGAGAGGAGCCACGATATCATGGATTTCTGGAAATGCTTCAACAAAGGCATTAGTAGCAATGAGAGAACCGTCATAAGGCGGGAAGAACTGCTGATCGTCTTCTAGAATGACCAGATCCATGGCCGGCACCCGACCATCCGTTGAGTAGGCCACAGCAGCATCGACGTCGCCACTGGCGACCGAACGGTACATCAGACCATAGTCCATGGTTACGGCACGCTGGAAGCGGTCTATGCCGTAGGCTTCAAGAAAGTCGAAATATCCGTCGCCTTCGCGCTCCCGGAAGGTGGTATCCATACCGATGACCATGTCGGCTGCCAGATCCTTCAGATCACTTACTGTTGAGAGCCCATGTTCCTCGGCAAAGTCCTGCCGGACGGCAACGGCATAGGTGTTGTTGAAACCAAACGGGTCGAACCAATGGGCGTTAAACTGTTCATCAAACTGTTCTTGGACGTATGCCAATACACGGTCGCGATCGAGCCATTCTTCTGTTACTTCCATTTCCAGAACACCGGTAAACTGGGTTCCGGTCCAAGAAATATACATCTGGACATCATTGGACTGCATGGCTGCGTGCAAGAGGTGTGAGCCCTGGAAGTTGCGGACATGATCGATTTCCCAATCCGACTCTTGCTCAATCAACACTTTGACAGCTTCGGCTAGGATCTGCGGTTCGGAGAAGTTTCCGGAGGCAATGGTCGCCGAGCCTGCCGCTGCCGAGCCGGCCAGCATCCCTGCAAGCAATACAATCAGAAGCAATGATAGTGACTGTTTCACGTTAATCTCTCCTTCTGTTATTTTTCACGGGCAATGCGTATTCCCCGTGGTGTAACCAAATACTCTACCTTACCGAGGACAAAATCTGCAACCAAGGCCAATACTGCGGCGGGTATGGCGCCGAGCAGGATAAGCTCATCTCGGACCATTCCCAAGCCCGTGATAATGAAGTCACCCAGGCCCCCTCCTCCGATGAGGGCAGCCAGTGTTGCGGTACCAATGATAATGACAGTTGAAGTTCGAATTCCGCCGATAATTACGGGAATGGCGATGGGAAGTTCTACCATGTACAGGCGCTGAAAATAGGTCATGCCCATTCCGGTGGCTGCTTCTTTGATCCCGTCATCGACTGCGCGGATGCCGATGTATGTGTTGCGAAGAATGGGAAGCAGCGAATAGAGGAACAGGGCAATGATGGCAGGGCGCTGGCCGATGCCGAATCCCAGGGGAATCATGATGGCCAGCAGTGCCAGGCTGGGAATTGTCTGCAGGACATTGGCGATGGCCATGACAGGGATTTCGACCAACTGATAGCGGCTGGCTAATATACCTAACGGTATGGTTACTAAGGTGGCAAACCCTACCGGAACAAAAACCAGATACAGATGTTCTCGCACAGCCCACAACACATCATCTTGACGCTGGATGAGCAATTCGAAAAAACCTTCTAGCATGGGGTACCTCCTCCTCCCTGGTTCATTTGTCTGGGCTGCCTTCGTCCCAAAGCCCCACTAAGCTTTCCAAGAGCCATGGACGGCTGACAAGCCCCACAGGACGACGGCTGCGATCCACGACACACAGAATTCTGGTATCCGATGCCAGTTCGGCCGCGGCATCCCGCAGTGTCGTATTGCCCCGGACTGTGGACATGTCACGGTACATCAGGTCTTCCACCGTACCACCTTTGCCCTGCTGGGACTGGATGCGATTGGCGGTGATAATGCCCACAGCCCGCTGTCTGTTGTGGGTGGTAACCACGGCAATGTCCGTATTTGTCTGCCTCATCCGCTTCAATACCGTGCCCGGAGGCTCTTTCGCATCCACCAGCATCGGATTGGCATCCATGACTTCTGAAACGGGTGTTGTATCCGGCTGTGGGGCCAATCTATCCTCGCCAATGAATTCCCGGACAAATTCATTGGCGGGTCTGGCCAGCATTTCTTTCGGTGACGCCGCTTGCACGATGTGACCTTCCTGCATCAATACTACAACGTCGGCCATGGCCAAGGCTTCATCCATATCGTGGGTAACGAAAACAATGGTCTTGCTGAGGCGTTTTTGCAGGTCCTTCATTTCGTCCTGGAGCTGATCCCGGGTAATCGGGTCTAGGGCACCAAAGGGCTCATCCATGAGAATTAGATCGGGCTCGGCTGCCAACGCCCGCAGTACGCCGATACGCTGTTGCTGGCCGCCGCTTAATTCCGCCGGATAGCGATCCGCGTAAATATCGGGATCAAGGCCTACTAAATCCAGCAGTTCGTAGGTCCGTTTGCGCCGGGCTTTTTTCGGCACTCCGTTTAGCTTCGGTACAACCTCGACATTGCTGGCAATATTGAGATGGGGAAACAGACCGATGCTTTGGATGACGTACCCGATCTCCCGGCGCAGTTTGACCGCATTCATGTCCTTGGTCGAGCGGCCGTTAATGAGAATTTCTCCCGAACTGGGTTCAACAAGATGGTTGATCATTTTCAATGTGGTGGTTTTCCCGCAGCCCGAAGGTCCAATCAGGACCACGAACTGTCCTTCCTCTACGGTCAAATTGATATTGTCCACAGCCACGAATTTTTCGTCGCCGCTTCCAAACACTTTGGTCAGCTCTTTTAGTTCGAGCA
>PUOC01000048.1 GCA_003551965.1 Clostridiales bacterium
ATCTCACGCCTGGGCCGCACACGCTCACCGTGGCCGTGGACAACACCCATAATTCCCAGAACACGATTCCGTTGGCTCGAGTGGATTGGTTTCACTACGGCGGGTTGTTTCGGGGAGTAGAACTCATGGAGTTAGAAGAGGTCTGGATTAAGGACTGCTCAATTGATTATGTCTTGGATGCTTCGCTGAACAACGTCGAGCTCAGCATTGAAGCGACGCTGCAGGCGTTTAACGGTACTACGGAGCGCGATCTCACCGTGTATGTTAACGACACGGAGCTTTGCACCGTTTCTGCGGTGGTGAACGGCGAGACCACAATTCACATACCAGGTATGACACTGGAACATGTTCGGCTGTGGAGCGATACAGAACCTAACCTCTACACATTCCGTTTGGCCGTGGACGAAGATGATATCCAGGAACGAATTGGGTTTCGCCACTTGGCCGTAGAAGACGGTAAACTGCTGTTAAACAAACAGCCCATTACCCTGAAAGGAATCAACCGGCACGAAGACCATCCGGACTGGGGATTTGCCGTACCGCTGCAGCTGATGAAAAAGGACCTGGACATCATTGGCCGAATGGGCTGCAATACGATCCGCGGTTCGCATTATCCCAACCATCCCATTTTTCTGGACCTGCTGGATGAAGAGGGGATGTTGTTCTGGGAAGAAATTCCCATGTGGGGCTTTCCAGAGCACGCACTGCAGGATCCTCACACGCTGGAACGGGGTCTGGCCATGCATGAGGCCATGGTTCGGCGTGACCGTCACCATCCGTCGATCATCCTCTGGGGCATGCACAACGAAATCGACACGCGTACACAAGCCGCCTATGACCTAACAGAGCGATTTGTTCAGCGGGTAAAGGGTATGGATGTCAGCCGCCCCCTTACCTATGCTACCAACCATCCGCTAGAGGATATCTGCTTGTCTTTGGTCGATGTCGTCAGCGTCAACAAGTATTTCGGTTGGTACGGCGATCGTTTGGACGATTGGGATCAATTTCTGGACGATTTGAAGACAAAAATGCGGTCGGAAGGCCTTACCCACATGCCGATCATCATATCGGAGTTCGGCGCGGGAGCCATTTACGGCCAGAGTACCTTTGAAGGGCCGAAATGGACTGAAAACTACCAATCGGAGTATCTGGGTTATACACTGGAACTCTTTGCAGCAGACCCGGATGTGATCGGCACCTATGTATGGCAGTACTGCGATATCCGCACGGCCCGGGAGTTGGAATTGGGCCGTCCCCGCAGTTTCAACAACAAAGGGATCGTGGACGAGTACCGCCGGCCGAAACAAGGGTTTTGGAAAGTGCAGGAGATGTACCGAGGCGAATGAAGGGTGTGCAGAGCCGCTGGCCATGCCATGGCACTGTGTCCGGCATCGGAATGTTCTGCGGTATAAGGTCAGCTATTGCAGTAAAAACACCACCTCTGTCTGATCAGGGGTGGTGTTTTGATGTTTCCGGCCGTCAACGACGCACACGGCAACCCAGCGGGAACTTCAAGGCAGTGCGTGGTACACAGCCATCACATGCAGGACGCTTCCAGCTAAGACAAACACGTGCCACACCGAATGGCAGTAGGGGACCTTGTGTGCAGCAAAGAACGCGGTGCCGAGGGTATAGGATACCCCGCCCAGAACAAGGTAAAGCAGCGTTTCCGGGCCCACCGCCTGCCGCAGCGGGCCTAATGCTCCTACAATCAGCCATCCCATGGCAATGTAGAGCAGTGTAGAGAGTACGGCAAAGCGATTGATGAACAGAATCTTAAATGCGATGCCAATGACAGCCAGGCCCCAAACGATACCGAAGAGCCACCAGCCCAGCGAACCACCCAATGAGCCTAAGACGATGGGTGTATAGGTGCCCGCGATTAGAACGTAGATGCAGGCGTGATCCATGACGCGAAAGACAGCCTTGGCCCGTCCGCGGGGCATACTGTGGTAGAGGGTCGAGGCAGAATATAGAATGACCAAGGCAGCGCCGAAGATACTTACAGACACAACATGCCGGATTTCTCCTGCGCCGGCAGCATGGACAATCAGCAGAATCAGAGCCGCGATGGAAAAAAGCAGTCCGAGCCCGTGGACAATGGCATTGGCAATCTCTTCCCCTAACGTCCGTGCTCGATATTTCGACATACACTCCACCTTCCCGCCGGATGCAAGCCTTCCCAGGGTGACAAAGGGAAGGCTCTTTCCACTATCATAGCGTTCCGCCGAGCCTTTGTAAAGCTCCGCCGGCAGGCACTGTTTAATGGATCTTACACAATCACCGCCGCAGCCGGGAAGCCGGCTATGTTTTTCCCAAGAGTACAGACATAGGAGCCGTTGCCTGCCCATGGGAAAGGCTTTTTGAGGCGGGGTTTCGGACGTTGCAACCGGGCTTGCGGTGTCGGCAGCCAGACTTTGGACGGAACAGGGGCGGGACAAGCAGGAATTTGCTGCGTTCGGGCCGAAGAATAACTAATATTGCCAAAACTGCCATTACTTGGAAAAACGTGAGCGGACTGCCGATGTCTAGCTGGCTTGTCCGCATAAGGGGGGCTGACTGGAGTCGCTGTCATACGCCGTTGCCAGGACACCTTCGACTGCACGTACCTGTAAGTTCCAAGCATCGCAAAGCATTGAAACCAAAGAGAGGTGGGTTCTAGATGGTTAAACTGCACCGTTGCATCATGTTGGTTACATTGGCAATAGCGTTTCTGGTTGTGTCCGGAGGAGCGTGGGCCCAATGGTGGAGTTTCTACTTCCAACCGGCCCAGCACCTGGTCTACGACATGTCGTGGGAACAGGATGGGATCAAACGGTTGGGAACCCTCGACGTTCGAGTGCAGGAGTCCAGTGACGAATATCTGTACATTATAATGCTTGGCGAGTTCGACGGGGGAGAGCCCTTTGCTTTCTCCGCCGACGTGGATCCGGAGGATCCCGATGATATCTTCTTCCAAGTGGCCATGAACCTGATGACCGAAGTGCCGGAAGAAGTGGGTGAGTTTATTTTTGGAACCCTCTGGCTTCCCTGGTTTGACCTTCCCATGCAGGGCGACGTCTTGGACGAAGAATGGGGCTTCTATGAGATGGATGAAGACGGTTCTGTGTTTTCGTTGAGCGTTACGGGAACCGAGGCCTACGCCGGGATGGAGGGCACGATTGTGCGCATCGATGCCGAGGCTGACATTGGAGCTACGATGGACCTGGCCATCCACGATGACGTTCCGCTGCCTATCATGGTGTCGGTATTTAACATCCAGGAGTGGCATGAGCTGGGCGAAACCATGGCCGGTGCTGTCCTGACAATGGCTCTGCGTCAATTCGAAACAGAAGCGGAACCGTTGGCTGAGGTTCCTGCGGGCAATGTAATGTGGCAGGCGGCACGGCCTACTGGTGTCTTGGCAGAGCTGCTTGAGTACTTCGAAGCCGAGGGCTTTGAAATTTCCTTTACAATGCCCAACAACTTCGAGCAGTTAGGTGCCGCCGATGGCCTCTGGGTAGAGATTGCCGACGACGATATGGAACTGTTCTGGTTCGACAGAAGCCAAGCCAGCGACGAGACGCTGCAGAGACTGGCAGACGCTGAGGAAACAGGCGAGTTTCATTACGGTACCGAGGAAATGGGCATGCGGATGACCGGCATTGTCCGCGGCGACATATTCCTGGCCGGGTTAGCCTTTGAGCCTTTTTACGTCCACCCTTACAAGGACGAAATCGAAGCAGCATTTGCGGCCTTCGAGCAGTAAAGAGCCGTCGAGGGACGGGTAAGCTTCCCATGCGGCGAACAGATCCGGAAAGCTCTTCCGGCTTCAGATTGTCAGTACCATACTGCGGCGCCCCGGCGCCGCAGTTCCTCTACCTGCCGTTGAAATCGGTGCGTCTGCTCGTCGGCCGCGGGGGTGTAACACAGGGACAGCTGCAAGTTGCGGCCGAAACCTGGATCTTTGAGCAGGGGAGTCAAATCGGAAATCGGGTTGTGGTTGAGATACAGCTGGCGCAAGCCGGTAAGCCCGCTTAGGGCTGACAGGTCGGCAATGTCGTTGGCCGTGAGGTCTAAGTATTCCAAGTTCTGCAGGGAGGCTAGCGGCGAAATGTCAGAGATGTGATTGGACCCCAACTGCAGGCGGTTCAGTGCCGTCAGTGTCGCAAGCGCGTCTAGGCTGTCAATCCCGGAACCATGCAGTGCCAGTTCCTGCAGCGATCGCAGTCGGCCAACGACGGCCAGGTCTTCACTGCAGCACAGCACCATCGTTAAGGAACGTAATTCGCTTAGCTCTTCCAAGGCCGCAAGGCTGGCAATGGGATAGATCCCCAGGTTGAGATCCCGCAGCACCGTCATCTGCTGCAGGGGTGCCAGAGTATCGGCGGTGTGATAGGGGACATACAGCGTTTCTAGATGGTCCAGCGGCGCCAAGACTTCCAAATCGTCGATGGGATACGTGTGCAGCATTAGGTGCTGCAGTGCTTTCAGTTCTTGCAGGAACGAAAGATCAGAAAGCTCCCTGTAGGCAATATCTAAGCTGGCCAGCTCTGTCAACGATTCTAGAGGTTGGAAGTTTGGCGCGTAGGGTACGTCAAGGTAGAGGTCGGTCAGTTGATGCAGACGCCGCAGAGGACGCAGATCATCCACTTGACTATAGTGCAGGTGCAGCGTTCTTAGCTGCTGCAGAGGTTCCAACGGAGAAATGTCTCGGATATTGGCGCTGCTTAGATGCAGGGTATGCAGTTGCGGCAGTCTTGACAACGGTGACAGATCGCTAATCCTGTTTCCCGCCAGGACTAGGTGCTGCAGCGAGGATAGCTGTTCTATGCCCTGCAGGGAGGTGACCTGTTCGCAGTTGACTGCCAGACGGTGCAGTTTCCCAGCAGCGCTCTCCCGGATGGGGCCAAAGGGGATGGCCAGTGCTTGTCGGACCAAGGCTTCTAGAACGGGGTCTTCCAATACGACCACGTTGTCTTTTGGCGGCATTGCGGCATCTGAAAGTTCGCCGATTGTTTGCAGGCGTTCCCACACCCGTTCCGGAATACTTTCGGCGAGTCCCCGTTCCTGCATGCGGTCAGTATACGATTGGTAGTACGGCAGGGATTGATAGTACAGATACAGTTCCCAGAGCGTGTCGCCGTAGTTGAGCATAGCTGCCGTACGCTCCGGGTCTAAGGTTAAAACCGTTTTGAGAACGTCGGCAGCCTCCCACAGTCGGCCAGCCTGCTCCAGAAAGAAGCCATAGTCGTTCAAAATGACAAGGAAGCGGGAAAAGGGAAGTTCTGTTTGCAGGGGGCTGTTTTCGTAGCAAGGGCGGCTGTCTGTGTTCGCTGTGGCCGCATAGACGTGCAGGCCAAAGGCGGCGCCAAGCAGATCGGCGGCCTCATCCGGATCATTTTCACGAAAGGCCTTAAGGGCTGCGCTATGGGCCGCTGTCAGAAAGCGGGCGGCCATGTCTGCGTCGCGGTAATAGGCCTGGGGATACATGATGTTTTCTAGCACGCAGGCTGCTTCGGTGATGGCACCGGCATCCAGGTGCGCATACACCAAGGCGAGAGCTTCAGCAGAAGGGTCCTGTGACCACTGTCGAAGAAGTGTCAGGGATTCGCCGTCGAAGCGGTAAGCGGCTAGGTGCTGCTGGGAGCGGTAGGGCTGTTCGGAGGCGACAACAATGCTGTGGTCTTCGATGTAAGCCCAAGTCTTTATGTTCAAAGGCTGCTGGAACTCCATGGGCCAGGCGCGTAGGAGCTCATGGCCGGGCCCTAACACAGCCAGCTGCAATTTGTAGCTGCTGCCATCCCACAGCAACCGCACTTCAAGATCGCCTCCTGCGGCGGAAACCCACGGCTGCGGCACACCATCTAGAGGGTGCGTCTGGATGATCGCAAAGGGAGACGAACGGGCCGTTCCGGACAGCAGTACAGAGAGCAGACATAGAACACAAACCGCTCGCGCCACCGTCAAAACCATCTTGTCCTGCTTGACGATCCACATCATCGCGACCCCCATTTTCTGCAATTGTCATTGCAATTATATAACATCATCCGCGCAACGGCAAAACAAAAGCTGCCTGTAAGACGATCGGCTGCCACTGCCCGCTCCTAGGTCCGACACTCGAAAGAGGGAATGCGGAACTCGTGCTGGAAAAGCTGCTGAAGCGTTCTGAGCCAGGCGGAACAGCCGCCTCCGAATGCATCGCAGACGGGGGCTGGACCGGCCTGCCGAGAGAGATTTGGAGAGGGGGGTACTGGATTGAGGTGCAAAACCGCAAAGTCGATTGCGTGGATTATGACCGTGGCGGCTTTTTTGACTGTCTTTGCCGCCGGATCGTCCGCTGGGGACACACCGGCCTCCGGTGTGCGGGATCAACAGGCCCTGTTTGCGTATCTACAGGAAGAGGTTGCGGGCCTTTGCCGCGATCACTTCCATGCCATGCAGATCTATTACTTGGACGTGACACAGAATGGATGGGCGGAAGCGGTTCTCATTGGCCCCATGGAAGAGCACGGATATCCGGAAATGTTGATCATCGCAGCAGCGGAGGGCGGCTTTCGCCGTATCCCGGCAGACATTCCCTTAGGCAATGGGGAAAATATTCCTGAGATCATGGTCGGCGGCTCGCTGGCTGTTACGTCCACTGACTCGGAAAACGGAATTTCAACAACGGTAGTGAACCAGTATGTCTACGTTGATGGCATGCATCTTGTGTTCAGCGGCAGCCAAGAGGAACACGCAGAGCACCTGCGGGGTCTGTTGTGGGAAATCGAACACAGCTGTGCCGGGGGAAATATCGACGGGCGCTACAACGTGCAGGGTTTCACTAAGGAGATGATTGCCGGTGTACCCACTGCCTTTGACATGCATGTGGGTGTTGTAGTTCCGATGTATGATGGTGTGAACAAGGGTAAGCTGGACGCTCGCCACATCGCCGTGGGCCCGGGAGACCAAGACACAGTTTGGTTTGCCGTTTTTGGTGAACTGCGGGACACCGTTGTTACCTACAAAGACAGCACTGCAGACGACGGTGTCTCTTTGCACTTGGGGGAGTTGAACAACAGCTTGGTAACCGTCGCGTCCTATTTCCCGGAAGCGACAGGCCATATTGCAGTCAGTGGTGCAATCGCAGCCGGTGAAGGCCATGAACACAGGGTTGAGTTCGTTATAGAGCCGATGCAGCAGCCGGGAAACAGTAAACCGATGCTGTTTCGCTACTAAGGGCCTGTTGGATTTGCTCTCTTCTTCTCAAATCGACGCTTGCATGGCGGGCCCTGCACCGAGAAGGCCGTCAGAACCGGGCGCCGACAGGAGTCGCGTCTGCGGACGGCGAAGGATAGACGGAAGCCTTAAACCGAATGCAAAGGCTTTTGAGAACCTGATAGCAGCCGTCGGTTGCGACAAAGGGGAACGATTCGTTCCTGACATGATGGAGGAGATGCGGTACATGCAGGAGGAGCATAGGTATAAAGCGGTCATATTTGACCTGGACGGAACCTTGGTGGATTCCCTTCCCGGTCTGCAGCAGGCGATCAACTGCGTGCTGAGCGATAACGGCTTTCCCACCCTGGGCCTGGACGAAGTCAAAGCTCGGGTGGGCCATGGTGTCACCGAATTGGTGCGGCGGGCACTTCCGGTGGATCATCGCAGCGAAGAGACCATCGCGGCATGTACGAAGGCCATGAGAGAAGCGTATCCGCACTACTGGAAGGACGGGACGGTGCCCTATGACGGAGTAGAAGAGCTGCTGGCGGCACTGCAGAAACGGGGCGTACCCCGGGCCCTTGTGACCAACAAGATGCAGGACGTTACGGACGAGTTGGTCCACTCGCTGTTTGGCTCTTATGGCATTGACCCTGTGATTGGCAGTGACTCGGGATACCCGCTCAAGCCGGATCCCGGCGGTGCAGAGGCCGCAGCCTGTAGTCTGGGCGTACATCCGCAGCGGTGCATTTTTTTGGGGGATGCGGAAACAGATATGGAGACAGCGAAGAATGCTGGCATGCTGGCCGCGGGTGCTCTGTGGGGCTTTCGCGATCGCCGTGTTTTACTGGAAAGTGGTGCCGATCGGTTGTTGACACATCCCCTGGAGCTCCTGGATCTGCTGCAGGAAGTGAACACCGCGGCCCAAGAATGAAATTTTTGCAGCCATGCGGCGGAGGCGCAACAGGCTTGCACTTGCCCGGCCTGCAATCCGATTCGAGTAGGAGTGCCAAAATTCCGCAGTGGAAATGGATCAGTCAAAGGATAGAAGCCTGTGTAAGCTGTGGTTAAGGAGGATTGTGCAACCGATGCTTGAAGCCAACTTCATGTATGGGCCGGTGCGGTCGCGCAGGCTGGGCCGGTCACTGGGCGTCAGCCCGATTCCGGCCAAAACCTGCACCTTTTCCTGCATCTACTGCCAATTGGGGTCTACAACCCAGCTTACCAGCAGACGCGAAGCGTTCTATCCCGTCCAGCAGATCGTCACCGATTTTGAGGCGTGCCTCCAGATGGCATCCTCCTTTGACACCGTTACCATCGCAGGCCAAGGTGAACCCACCCTGTATCTGGAGATCGGAGACCTTATTGCGGCACTGCAGGAACGAACCGCGGCCCCCGTGGCGGTGATTACCAATGGAACGCTGTTGGGGGACAGTGATGTCCGCAGGGATCTGCAGAGGGCTGACATGGTCCTGCCTACATTGGCAGCCTTTGATGAAGCTTCTTTTCACCATATCCACCGACCCGTGCCGGAATTGAATTTCGCAGACGTCATCCAGGGCCTGGAGCAATTCTCACAGGTCTATACCGGTGCGTTGTGGATGGAAGTGATGTTGATGGGAGGCATCAACGATGACGATGTTTCGCTGCAGCGAATCGCCCGGCTGCTGCAGGGGATGCAGTACGACAAGTTGTTTATCAATACCGTGGTGCGGCCGCCTGCAGAGCCTGATGTAGAGGAGATCAGCCCTGGGAGAATGAAAGCCGCAGTACAGGTTTTAGGAGCCCGTTAGTTTTCTTGGTTCCGACGCCAGACCGGCACGATGCTGTCTAAAGGGACCGCTGTGGATAACGTTTGAGGTGCGGAGGAGATCATGGCCAAGACCGTAAGCAGAACGAAGGGGATCAGTGTTTGCTGTATTACGATCATCGAGGGGCCGAATCAATGTTCCGGCATATTCGGGGTGCCTTAGGGTTTCCGTGGAAGTGAAGCCGGGGCCCGTCAGCCCCTGGTTTCAGCAGGGAGGGCGATGAACTTGAAGAAACACAAAGTGGGTATAGCACTGGGAGGAGGCGGCAGCCGCGGATTTGCCCACTTAGGTGTGTTGAAAGCCTTGGAAGAACACGGCATTGTCCCCGATGCCATAGCCGGCAGCAGTGCAGGTGCCATTGTCGGTGCTTTGCTGGCGTCAGGGATGACTGCAGACCAGATTTTGGAATCCATGAAAGAAAACACATTGACTGACTTTGCCAAACTAGGCCTGCCGCGCAGTGGCTTTATGACGCTGGATTACCTCAGGGAGGAGCTGAACTCGCTGTTGTCGCAGGCATCTTTCGCGGATCTGCAGCACCGTCTTTTTGTGCCGGTGTCGAATCTGCTTTCCGGAGAAGTGGAATATCTCTGCGAAGGGTCTGTGGCCGAAGCGGTGCAAGCCTCCGCTTCCATTCCCGTCGTTTTTACACCGGTGGAAATTGACGGGCAGGTATATGTCGATGGCGGATTGCTCGATAACGTTCCCGTGACACCGCTGTTGGGCTGTTGTGAAAAGGTTGTGGCTGTTGACATCATGCCTTTGGAACGCCTGGAGTCGGTAGAAGGGATGCGGGAAGTGGCGATTCGCACGTTTCAGATTGCTGTGGGCAGCGCCCGGCGGGAGCAGCTAAAAGCCAGCACACTGTTGATTGAGCTGGATCAGATGGCGGGGTATCATATTTTGGATACCAGCAAGACTGACGAGATGTACGAAATCGGTTATAAGCATGTGCAAGGCATGGACCTATCCGGTTTTTGACGGATTCGAGCGTCGGTGTTTCCGCAGTAACGAGTCTGTTGATTGCCCCCATCCTAAATCGACACCGGCACGGGTGTCGCTGGAAGAGCATCTGCGGAAGGCTTGCCGTCCTCCCGGCAATCGGCCCGGTCACTGACGCAAGCCCTAAGGTTCGGCACATGAGGAAGGGTTTGACCTATAGGGCTCGAAGCTAATATAACAGTACGGCGGAAGAGGGAGGTGGCAGAACCGGAGGGATCCGAAGATGTATTCTGCAGCAGCAATGAGCCGCGGATCCCAAAAGGACTGAAAACCATTCTGATAAAGAGGTGAGAAGATATGCATCGACGCAGCGATGTCAAGATTACCTATGATAAGTGGGGAAACGACTACGACGGTTATATCGTGGAAGAAAAGAAATTCGCCGAAGAAGCGGCCTACTACCGCGATATTTTTGACCGCTACGGTGTGAAACGGATCCACGATGCAGCCTGCGGTACAGGCCGTCACACCACGTATTTTGCCGAATGGGGCTACGATGTGGAAGGTTCTGATCTCAGTGAAGGTATGCTCGTTAAGGCACGGGAGCGGGCCAAAAAGAAAGGCCTGGATATCGAGTTCATCCAAGCTTCCTTTCAGGAACTCCAAGAGCGAGTGCAGCAAAAGGCCGATGGTCTTCTCTGCGCTGGCCTGGGAATTGCCCATTTGACAGACGAAGATGATCTTCGGGAAGGCTTGGAAAACATTGCTGGCATCATGAACCCTGGGGGCGTCGTTATTTTTGAGAACCGCCGTTTGGGGGATTTGGTCAATGAAGACAGTAAATCCAGTTTTGGGCCACTGCAGGTCTTCGATAAGGACGGCGAGCAAGCCTTGAATTTCCGGGTTCTTTACCATAATGGAGATCACACAGTCACCTATAATGTTGTCAGCTTTGATCAGACTGAACCCGGCGACTGGGATTACAATGTCCGTTCATTTTCTTTGTGGTCGGGGATAACAGCCAAACTGCAGGAGCTGCTGCCGCAGGTAGGCTTCGACGAGGTCAAAGTCGTGGAGGGCGTGGAATTCTTAAAGGAACATGGCACCACGGACTTGACCATCGCCATCAAGGGGCATGACGGATGAATGTAAGCTGCGGCGGCCAAAGAGGGGCAGCCGTCAAGAAAAGGACACACCGGTTTGTTGCCGGTGTGTCCTTTTACGCAGGGGGCTGGTTTGGAGAGCATCACGGTAAGGGGTCACGGCTGTCGCTTTAAACTGCGGACAAATGCTATCAGTGCCTCCGGGTCTACTTGCTCCCGACGCAGCTCTTCGGCCAGGACGATATAGCGGTCGCCGTCGTCTTTTCGCATCAGTTCACGGACGGGGCCGGGGAGCTGACGGAGCATATCCCGCAGGCGCCATACATCCTCTGCTTGGGGTTCTAGATAGCCGGCCCGGCCGAGCAGTTCTTCCAAGCTCATCCCCATGGCCTGGGACAGCTTCAGCAGCGTTTCCATCGTTGGCTCCACGACTGTTCCATTGGCCCGGCGCACATGGATAATTTCGCTGAGATACGAACGGGACATTCCGCACTTCCGCGCGAACGGGAGCAGCTTGCCGTCGAAATGGTCTTCCACGTGCTTCTGCAGCACCTCGGACAGAAGCTCGGTATTGCGAAGCGGCATGCTTACCCTCCTTCCCATATCTGTTGACATTATAACATCAGAAAGTCGTTTTTACAATCTAAAAAGCTTTTTGGGTTGCAGACGAACAGGGAAAGATGTTACTATAAAGTCACAGGGGAAGATGTTACAGTTAAAAAACGGATTTTTGATTTCTGCCGGGCAGCACCGTACAGTGTACAGTGAAACACAGTACAGTAAAGCACAGTACAGTACTGCAAATTCGTTAATTCTGCTCCCCTAGGCATGGATTTTGGTGTCGAGGAGCATGTCTTCGAATAACCTGTTGGAAAGGAGGGTATGATGGTGGGCCAGTGCATTCAATGCGGACGGGTGGCATGGTTCAGCTGGGGTTCATTTCGTTTCTGCGCCGAATGCCTGCAAAAAATCAAGAGGAAGAAGGCCAGCCGCCAGTAACCAATCTTAAGCGTCCTCTTTGACCACATTTCGGCAGGCGGAGGCGTCAGGCAAAGGAAACTGCGCTCCGGTGCGGGGGCGCAGTTTCTTTGATCCTGCAAACTGATGTGACAGCCGGGGTGTCCTGTTCTATCGTTCCAACGGCCATCTCGGCAGTGCCGATGTGAGACGGTCCATTCTTGGCGCAGCTGGGCTTGGAGTGTATGAGGGCCACAAAAAAGCTCGGACATCTTTGCCGAGACAAATGACGTACCGGCCCGGAACCAGATTTTCGATCCGGCGTTGTTGTTGCGTTCTACCGTACCGGAGCCTTCGCCGCTAGTGGGAACCTTTACGATGTGTCGCCGCGGTGCAGATCGACTGCATATCCATTGTCCATATCTGGTGGACGGTCTTGGTATGGGAGTCCCAAGCGGCTTGTAACTTTTGTATCTCATGCCAGTGGATGGCCTGGTGCGGATCATCATTCGGTTCGGGGTCATCGCGGCAGACACAGGAAGTAAATAGGCGGTTACAGTATGTTCTCCGGTATAGAAGGGTCCGGAATCTTTAATTGGATAGAGGTAGTAACTGCGGCGGCGCAAATCCGATGCCAATGGTTCCACGGTGTCTTGTAACAGAGCCAGTTCTAACGGAGAGTCGACTGCAGGATCAGGCTGCCATGTTCCTTAGGCAGATACCGTGGTGGCCGGACAGAGAATGAGCAACGAGACACGAATGACGATTTTCACGTGCAAATCGTTGTCTCCGGTGAAGTCTGCCGCTGGAATCCAAAAGATCTAAACGTTCTGTTTCGCCAACAGACATCGTTGCTTCCGACCAAAGCGTGAAATGGCGTGTCAGAGACGTCGCCCGCCTCTGCGAGTCGGCTTTGTTCGTTAGGATAGATGAATGTCACAGGTATGCTTCGTCCCAGCACCGTCTGAAGAGCGTATGACATACACTGCGACCGCCGCGGACGTGTAGGCCCGTCCTGGCAGGAAGAGCGCTCCGGCTTTATTGAGGCTTCCTTTATTTTTGGGATTTTGAGTAAAGGCATTCGGTTAGAATCAAAAAAACGCGAAGTTTGTTAAAGTATGTAGAACTATCTGCCGAGGAATATAACGAAACGGTGTGCATTGGTAGTTCAGATCAATGGACCAGAGAATTCAATGATGCATTCTGTTAGGCCTGGAGCTGAAAATTGCAGAGCCCATTAGCGAAGGGAGGTGTTTGTGTTGGCAGAAACGCAACGTATGCGTCGGCAGTACGTGGTCTTTCGAGTAGCTCGGGAGAACTACGGCATTCCCATTGAGCAGGTCCAAGAAGTGATTAAGTCTGTAGACATTACCCGTCTTCCCCATACGCCGGATTCGGTCAAGGGAATCATCCAATTGCGGGAACGGGTGATCCCCATAATGTCTCTGTGCAGCCATTTTGGGGCAGACGAGGCGGACAATGATGACAAGCGCATTATCATTGTGAATTTTGCCGATTCTTTCATTGGTTTGGAAGTGGACAGCGTAGAAGAAGTGCTGGAAATCCCTGCAGAGAACATTGATGCCCTGGGAACATCCATGAATGGTTCGCGGCGGGAATACTTGGAAGGCATCGGCAAGGTTGACGATGGGCTGATTATCCTGTTGAAACTCGAGGAATTGCTAGGGGAGGCTGAAAAGCAACAGCTGCAGGAAGCAGTGGAAGCGACCGAGATTTAACGGACCCGAAGGTCTCCGGTTGGAAGGCGGTACAACATCGATAATGGCAGATCATGGAGGGATCTTATGCTGAAGAACCTGCGGATTTCAACGAAGTTGTACACTGTGCTCATACTGCTGGTCGCGGTCACATTGGTTCTGGCCGTCATATCATGGTCCATGTTGAACCAGGTGACTTCCGCCAGCGATGAGGCGGCGGAAGCCCAGCGGCAGGCCCAGAACCTGAGTGATATGGAAGTGGCCCATTTAGACTGGGCTCTAGAACTCTCACAATCTCTGAACACGCAGGAACCGTTTACGGGCGAACTCGACCATACACGCTGTGCATTGGGTAGGTGGTACTTCGAGTTCCTGGAGTCGGATGAGTTCCGCGCCTTACCGCCCGAGATGGCCAATGCCTATAGGGAACTGGAAGAACCCCATCGAAACCTGCACGACGCAGCGGCAGAATTGGTGAACCAGCTGGAGACGGGAAATTATTCCGTTTCGGCGTGGACAGAGGCCGAAACTATGTACGAAGACGAAGTTCTCCATTACCTCGGTGAGACACGTACGGTGCTACATAGGTTGGAACAACTCCTAGCGGAGCGAGTCGAGGAGTTGGAAACGGAGATGGCCGAAACCGTCGGCATGTCTCAGGTGAGTACGGCGTCTGCCGCCGGCGCAGGTCTCTTGATCGCTGTCTTCTTCGGCGGCTTTACCGTCATGGGTATCTGCCGCTCTCTAGGGCGCACGGTGGACCTGGTGGCGAACATGTCCGAAGGCGAGGGGGATCTGACGCAACGTCTGCCCGTCAACGGGACGGACGAACTGGCTATGCTTTCCCAGCACCTGAACAAGTTCATTGAACGGTTGCAGCTCATGGTGCAAGACGTGGCCCAGTCTGCAGAACAGACGGCCGAGAAATCCAATGAAGTGTCAGCAGCTGTGCAGGAAACGTCTGCATCCATAGAAGAAGTGGCCAGCACTTCCAACGAGTTTGCTTCTACAATCCAAGCATCCAGTGACAACAGCCAAAAAATGGAATCGTTGGCCACCGACACGTTAGAAAAAACCAACCAGGGTGCGGAACAGATCGAACAGACAGTGCAGGCCATGCAGGAGATCAACGCCAACGTCAGTAAGCTAAGTGGAGAAATCAACGGATTGGACAGCCAATCCGAGCAGATTCGCTCCATCGTCGACATCATCACCGGCATTGCCGATCAGACTAATCTTCTCGCTTTGAATGCTGCCATTGAAGCGGCCCGAGCCGGTGAACATGGCCGAGGATTCGCAGTGGTCGCCGAGGAAGTCCGTAAACTGGCCGAGCAGTCGGGCAAGGCGGCCGGTGAGATCACGGAAGTCATAGGCGAAATGCGCAGTGTCGTCCAGGACACGGTGCAGCAGTCTCAACAGAGTTCGGACAAAGTCACAGAGGGTACTGAGGCCGTTCAGGTAAGCGGCAGGATGTTCGCCGACATTCGCTCCACGGTCGATGAGTTGACCGAGGGCATCCGCAGCATCGCTAACTCCAGTGAAGAGTTGGCGTCAGGCAGCGAGGAGATCGCCGCCAGCAGCGAAGAACAGTCAGCGTCGATTGAGCAGATTGGCGCAGCCATTGAAACCGTGGCGAATACCGCCAACGAACTGCAGGCATTGGTAAAACAGTTCAAGGTGTAACCGCTGTCCAGGCGGCGTGAAGGACACAGAAGACACATTTCCACAGACGTAAGATATCCCGGGCAGAGAGCGCACAATCAATGCGCCCTCTGCCGTTTTGTGCGCCCGGTGGAGAAATGCTGAACCGAGAAGGAGTTCTTGCGATCTCGCCGAAAGTGAGATTGAGCTGGGCTTAGGAACCGAAGCCTATGGCTGCTGAAGGTCTTCCTCCTGCAGATACACTTCCCTCATGGGTTTCAGACCGACGATGGGATTCTGCGCGCTGGGGCATGCCGCCAGTGATTTCGATCTGTGTAGAAGGCCTAGGTGCCCGGGGCAGACCGGGTTTCTTTTTGTGCCGCGGCCGGCCAGACTGTGGGACTGCTTGCAGGCAGTGGATCTGCTGTCATGACTGTCGGGAATGAACACACTGTGCGACGTTCGGTGTTATTGGGGGACTCTTTTATGGATCTCTATGGACGAGCTTTTTGGCTGCCAAAGACAGCATCTGTCGACCGCTGCCATGCTTCATCATGGCAGACTGTGGCTTCTTCGCGTCTTGTCTGGTGGCTGGTATTATCGGCTGCTGTTTTGCTGACAGCGGCCGGATCGGCATCGTCGGCGGAGGAAGAAGCCGTGCTGGTGCTTACCCAAGATACAGTGTCTCTAACAGGATCTTGGGAGTTGTACTGGAAACAGCTATTGGAGCCGTCAGAGTTGAACGCCGGAGAACATACGCCGTCGGCTTTGGTACGCGTCCCCGGAGCCTGGAACGGCTATAAAGAAATTGAAGGTATCACCGGTCAAGGCTATGCTACATATAGGCGTACGTTTCGTGTGCACGATCACACGGGAGTAATCGGGCTGCATGTGCCTCGTGTGTTCACGTCCTACCGGCTGTGGGTCAATGGAGAAGAAGCGGCCGGAGCAGGCCAGGTAGGAACGGATCGAGATAGCACACGGCCGCAGTATCTTCCGCAGACCTTCTTCTTCACGGCTCCAGAAGGCACTGTCGAACTGGTCATCCAGGTGTCGAACTTCCACCACCGTAGCGGCGGTCTGCTGCGGGGCCTAACGATGGGCACTCCGGGAACGCTGCAGGCGGAGCGCCAGGGCAAGCTTTCCTATGATCTGTTCGTTTTCGGAAGCCTGCTTATCATGGGCATTTACCATTTGGTGATGTTCTCCTTTCGCAGAGATGAGCCTTCGGTGTTGTTTTTCGGCATTTTCTGTTTGCTGGTGGCTTTGCGCACGATCATGGTCGGCGAACACTACCTTGTCCAGCAGTTCCCCGATCTTAACTGGGAGTGGGCACACAAACTGCAGACCATGAGTTACTACGCGGGCTTGGGAACGATGATACTGTTTTTCCGCATGACCTTTCCGCGGCAGATCTCGAAACGGTTTGTGATCGGGTGTATATTGGTCACCATTGCAGCCAGTGCAGTCGTGCTGGTTCTGCCGGCGCGCTATTTCACTGTGATTAATCCGGCCTTTCAACTCTTCACTGTCCTGGTCATATTCTACATGATCGCTGCGCTGCTCCGCGTCGTCCGGGAGCGGGAAACGGGCGCCCTCTTCATCGCAGCGGGTGCTGCCGTTCTCTTCCTGTCTGTTCTGCATGACATGGTTTTTCTCAGTGTTCTATCCAGCGATTACGGCTGGCTGGCTGACACCATCCGTTGGGGAAATTTGTCTTCACTGGGCTTGCTGGTCTTTGTTTTGGGCCATGCATTGGTTTTGGCCGAAAATTCTGCCATGGTGAATCGGCGCAGTGATGAGCTGAGCAGACAGCTCCTAGCCATGAATGAAACGTTGGAATCCACGGTGGAAGAGCGAACTGCGGCGTTGGCGGCTTCCAAGAACCGCATTGAGGAGCAAAAACAGCAGTTGGAGCGGAATAATCAAATCTTGGAAACCCTGTCTTTGCAGGATCCGTTGACCGGTCTGTGGAACCGCCGCCATTTCGATGAAGTACTCGAAAAGGAATGGCGGCGGTGCCGACGGGAAGGTGCGGAGCTTGCCGTACTATTCCTGGATATCGATGATTTTAAGCAGTTCAATGATCGCTTTGGCCATCAGATGGGCGATGTCTGTCTGCAGCAGACAGCCGACATCCTGCGCCGCGGCTTTCAGCGTTCGCAGGATGTGGTGGCCCGTTACGGCGGCGAAGAGTTCGTAGTACTGCTGCCCCATTTTGGTTTGGAACAGGCTGCGGAACGGGCTAGGTGGGTTGTGCAGGAAGTTTCCGGCATGAGGATTCCCAATGCGTGCCCCGTGACGGTCAGTGTAGGTGCAGCTGCTGCCCGGCCCGACGGGCAGAGGGACAGTCTAGATCTGGTGAAAGCGGCTGATCAGGCTCTGTACGAGGCTAAGAGCAGGGGCAAAAACTGTGTGGAAACCGTTCAGCTTTCGGCCGACACCCCGGTCCGGTGACGCGTTGCCTGCGGTTGGGAAGTTTCCTTGCCCCGGTTGCCTGGTTCATCCTCCTGTGCACCGTCTATGGCTCTTGAGCGCAATATTCTGCGGCGGTGGTGAGGTGACTGCGGGCAAGAGGCGGCTAGTCCTGCCAAGATTCCGATCAGAGACGATGGGGAGTGCACGCGGCGATCCTTTGGAACGGGGTGTGATGGCCATGTGTAAGCAAATAGTAAGGAAATTCAATAAAATTGACAAAGGGAAATGAGTAGAAATCCAGAAGGAGTACACTGCGGTCGTATGGATATCGTGGCATAGGGGGGATAAACAGGCAGCGATGGGATCGGCCGTGCTTACCATTCAAGGGAGGGTGTAGTATGCTAATGAATCGCGAACGGGCGGCGTTGTTGGCCATTACGTTGGCCGCGTTGGTCTTTGCAGCATGCATGGGCGGAGATGGTTTTTTGCCGACAGCAGGAGTACAGTTTGAGGTGGAGGTCACCGATAAAGACACTAACGAACCGATTGAGGGAGCGACAGTGGTTGTGGGAGACGCCCGCGGGGAAACGGACAGCAGTGGCAGGGAAACCCTAACTGTACCAGAAGGGTGGCGGGTGTTGGAAGTCAAAAAGTCGGGTTATAGGAACTACGAGACGAACATAATGGTTGCAGAGGGCATGGGTCTTGAGGAAGTGAAACTGGAAAACGCACCCGAATCGGACACCACCGCAGAAGCCG
>PUOC01000035.1 GCA_003551965.1 Clostridiales bacterium
TGTATTTGCAGTGGCCAACCTGCGCGGTGGCGGCGAATATGGCGAAGCTTGGCATCAGGCGGGAATGCGGGAACGAAAGCAGAACGTCTTTGATGATTTCCAGTGCGCAGCCCAGTGGCTGGTGGCAAACCAGTTTACCTGCCCCGATCGGCTGGCCATTGAAGGACGCAGCAATGGCGGGCTTTTAACGGCGGTTTGTGCGCTGCAGAGACCGGATCTGTACGGCGCGGTGGTCTGCGGTGTGCCCGTCACGGATATGCTGCGCTTCCACAAATTTACCGTGGGCAGTTACTGGGTGCCCGAGTTTGGCGACCCGGACAACAGCGCTGACTTTCCCGCTCTCTATGCCTACTCGCCGCTGCACAACTCACAGAAGGCAGTATATCCGCCGATGCTCATCACCACCGGCGATCACGATGACCGGGTGGTCCCGGCCCACGCCTACAAATTCGCAGCCGTGATGCAGGAAAAAAACGAAGGGCCCCACCCAGTACTGCTGCGGATAGATACCGATGCCGGACACGGCCACGGCAAGCCGACATCGAAGATTATCCAGGAACACACCGATGTGTATGCCTTCCTATTCCGAACCATAGGCGACAGCTAGCAGCTCTGCCGCAACCCGGGTCGTCTAGAGAATAAAACCGGTGGTTGGAGGCGGCGATACGCTGTGCAAGAGCCCTTGGCGTTTCATGGACAGCGTATCCGCCTCAGTCTCGGCAACACGACTTCTGCAGTCTGTGTACAGTGAGGCAACAGCCAACGGACCAAGAAATTAGATTCGGCCCATGTTTGTCGCGGGTAAGCTGGCTCTAAGAGGTACGGCCATCATGGCGCTGCAATTTAAGCTTGCCCCAGCAGCTAAGGCGGAAGGATTTGCGGGGCTCGGTGGAGTATCCATAGGATAGGAGAAATCTTACGGACACCGGCGGCCTGCAGACACGTCCCGCGGGTAGGGCTTCGCGGAGAATTTTCCGCGGCCACCGAACCCATTGTGCTTACTTTCACCTTCGGGGGTTCCGTACGTACGTCAAGGATAGGGCACGCAGCTTCCTCGGTTGTATGGTGAACAACAACGGGAGCAGTACTGCCGGAATTCTGGTCACAGCCACGGGCAAGGGGGCGATAGGCGTCTAAGGGATATTGCAGCATCGTGGCCTTACAAAAGGGCAAGGAAGCTGTAGTTTTTGTGTGTTTGATTCGGTCTCGTACCCACGGAAAGCCATCCGCAGGCTGCGGGCAGCAGGAAAACCGCTGTTTGTCCCGGAGGATTGTGGAGGCGGCCGAGGGAAGTGCAGCGGACAATCTCTGCAGAGGCGATCTTGACAAACCCTCAGCCCGGGAAATTGCAGCTGTGAACCATCCTGACACGATTTCATCGGAGCTTTTTTCCATGACATTGACGGGCAGAGCATGGAGAGCAGGGGGCCGCGGGCCTGGGTGAACGATGCTTCGGCCGTTCTTGCGGAGAGCTTTCATGCTCCAAGGATTCGGCCTGCCGACATTGTCAATATGGGAGGGAGGAGTCGACGTTGAAGATAGGGATTATCGGTTTGGACACGTCGCATGCGGTGGCCTTTGCGGACATCCTCAATGACAAGAATCATGCCCATCATATCCCGGGTTATTCGGTCACAGACGCCTTTCCCGGCGGATCCCCGGACATGAAGCCCAGCATGGAGCGGGTGGAACACTATACCAAAAAACTGCAGCAGGAACACGGCGTGAATATTTTGGAGTCGCCAGAAGCCGTAGCTGATCGTGTTGACGCTATTTTGCTGGAATCCGTGGACGGGCGCGTCCATTTGGATCAGTTCAGGAGGGTAGCCCCGTTCGGGAAGCCTGTATTCATTGATAAGCCTCTAGCTGTGGGCACGGAGCAGGCGCGCCAAATTTTTCAACTGGCAGAGCGGTACGGGGTTCCTGTCATGAGCAGTTCTGCGCTGCGTTTTGACGAGGCCTTTCGACAGGGCCTGCGCCGAGTGAATGGGCGGCTCCACGGTATCGACTGTTTCGGCCCCCTGCCGTTGGAGGAGACGCAGCCAGGTCTGTTTTGGTATGGCATTCATACGGTGGAGATGATCCACACGGCGATGGGGCCCGGGTGTTGTGCCGTGGCGGCGCTGGTGGAGGATGACGAAGAGGTGATTGTCGGGCGTTGGATGGATGGCCGCTTGGCATCTCTGCGAGGGAACCGCCGCGGCCGCAGCCAATTTTCTGCTGTCCTCCATGATTCCAGGTGCAGTGTATTGGTCGAGGCCGGAACGGCGAAACCCTTCTATGCAAGCCTGCTCGAGCAGATCGTGCGTATGTTTGAAACGGGCAGGACCATCGTTCCCTGTGAAGAAACCCTGGCGGTAATAGAGTTCATAGAGGCAGCCAACGAAAGCCGCCGCACGGGCCAGGCAGTGCCATTGGTATGACGGCAGTGCAGATAAACGGATTGCAGCCGCCGAGGTGCAGTGGAAACAACGCTCCTCGGCGTTTTCTGTACCCGCACGGCTGGCAGAGAACGTCTGGCCGGGCAGCGGTTGCTGGCGCTTTCACCCGTCTACTTGGGCGATGAACTCCCGTAAAACACGGATGAAGTGTTCCGGGTTGTCCTGATGGGCAGCGCTGCGGGCCTGGGGGACGGTAACGAGTGTGCTGTGCTCGGTCAGGTTATGCCACTGCAGGTTCCAACGCCGGATAATGGCTGCATCGCGGTCTCCGCAGACAAGCAGCAGGGGCTGCGGAGGGGAATGGGGCAGGCCGGCAGCCAGATCGTGCAGCATTTCCCGATATAGATGGATGAGATGCCGCTTAGGCAGAGCTTTTGCGCACTCCTCGAAGTAACGGCGGGCGGAAGCCGTTCCGGCCCGGCCGGTGGCCAGCTTGTTGTTTGTCCACTCCTCCGGCAGCAGGTCGAGGATGTGTGCGAAAGGATGAAGAAGACGGATAGGGGCCGGGGCTTTGGGGTGCAGGGGAATGCCTCCCACATGGATCGTGGCCGTGGCCCGTTCAGGAAAATCTACGGCTGCCTTCTGGATGACAAAGCTGCCTAGGGAATGGCCGACCAAGAGAGCGGAATCCATGCCGAGATGGTCCAAAAGTGCCATTAACAGATCGGCTGCCGGTGTTGTGTACGCCATCTGCAGATCAAAGGGATCGGACCGGCCATGGAACGGCAGGTCCCAGACCAAAACGCGATAGCGGTCTTGGAGCGCTTCAGCCTGTCCTTGGAAACTGCGGTGATCCGCTGCTGGGCCGTGGCAGAATACCACAGCGGGACCGTCCTCCGGACCACGCAGTTCGTAATATACGGTTGCCAGTTCATGTTCAAAAAACACGGCGCGGCCTCCTTGATTTTCCATTGGCGTGTATGGGCAGAATGATCAGCAGAAGATGTACAGGTGCAGTGCTCGGTTCACAGTCCGCTGCCGGGGGCTGTTTGCTTAATTCGAAGGAAACGGGCCACAGCGGAGCAGAATCCGCTCTCTATCTGAATGTATTCGACGGAATGCGTCAAAATTTCGGTTTTGTCCTTGCAATCTTCAGTGAAACAACATACAATCATGTCAAGGTCAACGGCGGAATTGGTTTCGTTTCCGCCGTGTTCCGGGAAGGTGCTGCAAAGGTGGCCTCTGAAGCGGGCTGGAGGCAGAATTAGGGAAAGCAACACCGATTTTGGACAGGGGAGATTCTATGGAGGTGGTTCCTTTGAACGTGCTGGTGACAGAAAACATCGCCCAAGAAGGCGTGGTACTTCTGCAGGAACAGGGATACCGTGTGGACGTGCGCCTGGGTATGAGCCGCGAAGAGCTGTTGGACTGCATTGAGGGCTATGAAGGCTTGATCGTACGCAGTGTAACCCAGGTCAATAAAGAGCTGCTAGACCGCGCTTCGCGCTTAAAGGTCGTGGGCCGTGCCGGAAACGGCATTGATAATATCGATGTTCCTTCCTGTACACAGCAGGGCATTATTGTGGCCAATACCCCCGACAGCAACACCATGGCTGCTGCAGAACTGGCTATCGGCCTGGCCTTTGCCATTGTCCGCCATATACCGCAGGCGAACAGCGCGGCTAGGATTAAGGATTTCCGCCGCAAACAATTTACCGGCTGGGAGTTGGATGGAAAGACCGTGGGCATTATCGGCCTGGGACGTATCGGATCCATTGTGGCTACAAAGCTCAAGGGCTGCAAGATGAATGCCATAGCCTATGATCCGTATATCACCGACGAACGCTTTAAGACCTATGGTGTTGAGAAGTGCAATACCCTAGAAGAGCTCTTGGAACAATCGGACCTGATTACAATTCATACACCGAAAACGGAAGAAACCTACGGCATGGTGGGCAGCGAGGAGATCGCGCGCTGTAAAGACGGAGTCGCCATTGTGAATGCTGCCCGGGGCGGCCTGATCTGCGAAGATGCCCTCTATGACGGACTCAAATCGGGCAAGGTCTATGGTGCCGCCGTCGATGTCCTGGATCCGGAACCCGGCTACGACAAACCGCCGCAGGACCAAGCGTACGAAAATAAACTGCTGGAGTTGGACAACGTCATTCTCACGCCCCACATCGGCGCCTCCACGGCTGAAGCCCAGTACAGCGTCGGTACCACGGTGGCCCGCTTGGTAGGGCGGGCTTTGCAGGATCAGCTGGTGGAAGCGGTAAATATTCCTGCCATCGATGCCAGAGCCATGGAAGAGCTGCGTCCCTATACAGAGCTGGCCGAGATCCTCGGCAAGATATACTATCAGGCGGAGCGGGATACCGTGGAAAAAATTGAAGTGATCTACCACGGCGAGCTGACCAAGAAAGAAACGGGGCTCATATCCCGCAGTGCCTATAAAGGTTTTCTAGAACCGATAGTCAAAGAAAAGGTCAATTATATCAATGCTCCGGTGCTCTTAGACGGCATGGGCGTGGAGTTCATTGACAGCAAGAGCAGCCAGGACAGCAAGTATACCAACCTGCTTACGGTGCGGTTTTCCACGAAATACAAAACGCTCAGTGTGTCGGGGACCGTGTTTGCCCCTCATGCAATCCGGATCGTGGACTTTTTCGGCTACAAACTGGATTTTGAACCGACACCCTATATTATTGCCATTCAAAATGTAGACCAGCCGGGTATCATCGGCAGCATCGGCACCGTGTTCGGCGACGCGGGGATCAATATCGCAGCGATGCAGTGGAGCCGCAATCGGCGAGGCCAAAAGGCCGTAGCCTTTATCAGTGTGGATCAGGAAGCCGATCCGGCGACCTTAGAACAGATCCGAGCCATCGACGGCGTATTGCAGGCGTCCATGATGAAATTCTAGAGCAGCTCAAGAGAACCCGGCCACAGACCGGCCGGCGGCAATGCGCGGCGGCAGTGCCGTTGTTCCAGCGGCAGGCAGGTGTTTTAACGACCCTTCCCATGGATTAAGCCATGGGAAGGGTCGCACTCGTTGCGGGGCGGCGTGGTCTCACCCAAACAGGGCCAGTTTTTTCTCGGCCAAGGAATAGTTGAGAGCATCGCCGGGGAAGAATGTCTTGATTTCGTCTAGTGTAGGTGCAGTGCCCCAGTTGGTTATGGTATAGGCTTCGTAATAGCCGTCTTTCAGTCCGTGTTTTTCGGCAATGGCGCGGCTGCGCCGAACCAGGCGTTCCTTCAGTTCCCGCACGTCTTTGGGCTTTTCGTAGCGGCCTACCCAAGGAAGCCATTCCTGCACCTGTGACTCGTGCTGGTTGAATGCCTCCGCTTTCACGTCCGCTTCCTCGGTGATATCAATGATCAGATCGGGATCGATTTGGCCGGAGTAGCCGTCGTGGGTGGTGACAATGATCGGCGGCTTCACATAGGGCAGCGGCTGGTCATCGGCAAACTGATCAAGATATTCCTGGGTGTACCATTCCGGGAAGGCAAAGGGTGCTGCAATCAAATAGGCAATTCGTTTTACGATTTCGCCGACATGGGTGTGGTCATTGTGCATGCCGAAGCAGTCACTGACATCATTCACCGGCAGCGTCAGCAGCAGATCCGGCTGGAACTGGCGAATGGCGTTCCACACAGCTCCTTTGCTGTCCCGGGTGATCTGCAGATCGCTGTCGGGAAACTGGCGGCCGCGCAGATCGGTAAGCAGTTTATAGTCGAAACCGACCAGTTTTGCCCCCGCCCGGGCTTCGGCCAGGCGACGTTTGACCAGCGCCTGGGGATCCCGCAGGTACCGGGCTTCGCAGTGCCCGCCGGCACCGTTTGTCAATGTAGCTTCTAATCCCTCCATGGTGAGGTGTTTCTGCATTTTGGCCAGCAGTCCTGCAGCAGCCCCCTGCATGTCGTCTTGGTGAGCGCCTACGAACATTACTTTTTTCGTCATCGTAATCCTCCTATTGTGGATCTGTCTGAAAGCAGCCGTCATATTTGGTCTGCAGCCGCACCCGACGCAGACACTCTCCCTACGATATTCGTCCTCGTGGGATGCGATCCCTTTCCGTGGACTTTCTGACCCTGTGGGAATATAGAACAAGCCTGCCGCCCAGATTTTTCACCAAACGCCGCGAGATGCCCCTGCCTTCCGGCATGGGGTCTATGACTGCGGTATTGAAACGGTCTTGCCTGTTTTGGCAGAATCGTACACGGCCAGGCAGGCAGCGAAGTTCTGCACTTGATCCCATGCTGAACCCGCGGGAGCACGGCCCTCCTGTATGCTTGCGGCCACGTGTTCGACAATGTTTAAGGATTTCTCTGCCTGAGGCAGGTCTTCAAACGACCAGTCTCCCTGTCCATGGCGGCTGACAGCCAGTTTCCCCAGCAGGTTGTCCACAGCCACCGCGCCGCGGCTTCCCAGAATGTGGATGGTACTCCGGGCCGGTGATTCCGGGGCGCGGTGCCAGGTGACCTCTAGGTTGGCTACGGCGCCCGAAGCCAGCTGCAGAATTCCCACCCCATAGTCTTCCAAAGGCAGCTCCTTGTACGTAACATTGGCTGTGAAGCCCGTGGCGCGCACGAACGCAGAACCAGTCAGCCAGCGTGTCAGATCCACAGTGTAGATGGAGTGGTCGATCCAACCGCCGCCGGGTGCCTGGGCCGGATCCACCCACCAGCTGTCTTGATGCCCGCCTGGCCAGTGCTGGGGGGGGCGGCCATGAACGACTTGACTGATACTGAGCAGATCGCCTAATGCACCCTGATCCACAAGGGATTTGGCGTATTGGTCAACAGCCGATATTCGGCCTAAGCATTCTGCGGGAAACAAAACGACACCGTTTCGCTGAGCACACGCCTGTAGTGCCTGTACTCCTTCCAGGTCAAAGGCACCTGGTTTAACGGATATGACATGTTTGCCGTGTTCCATGGCTTCGGTCAGGATCTTCTGGTTCAGCCGCGGCGGACTCATGGACACGACCAGATCGATCTCTGGATCGGTACATAGATCGCTCCACTCCGGGGCCGTACGCACAGAGATGCCTTCGACAGCCTCCTGGAGCTGATCGGGGCAGTGGTGCCAGACCGCTGCCAGTTCGGCGCAGGAATTTTGGCCGGCTGTGCGCAAGAGATTCAGCGCTGTGTAATGGTGATCAAGGCCTGCAAGGGCCCAGCGCAGGGGTTTCATGGACATTCTCCTTTCATGGACAACTCGGTTTTTCAGGCAGGGCCGCCGGGAACCCATGGAATGGCGATAGGGGCCCCAAAGGACCTGCGATTGCAAGGCTTGACGCCGCGTTGCAGTCGGCGGACAAAAGTCGCCTTCTTTGCGGCCGGTCTCTATAGAGGGATTGGCCAGAGAGTTCTTCAATTCCTGCCGGCATAGTGGCGCAGGCCCTGGCCGCCCGGCCATATTCCATGGAGGAATCGGCCGCAGGGGAATGGAACCCATAAAAGAATGTCAAGGGCTGACCCGAAATATTTGACGGCCGCCGAGCCGGAGGTCCGAGGTGCCGGCGGGATTCACCGGCGGACTGCGACCGCGGAACAGAAATCAGATAGCCAATACCGGCCGGTATTGGGACACGAGGAGTTGTGCTTATGGCGAAGAGACGTCTGCAGGCAAGGCAGCTGAAACCATTGCCCTTGGGCCAGATACTGCCGCGAGGATGGCTGCAGCAGCAGCTGCAGATCCAGGCGGCGGGATTGGGCGGCCACCTGGATGAGGTGTGGCCGGATCTCGGCCCGGACAACCGTTGGCTCGGCGGAGATCGGGAAGGATGGGAGCGCGGCCCGTATTTTGCCGACGGCCTCATACCGTTGGCCGCTCTGCTGCAGGACTCTGCATTACAGGCCAAGGCCGAGGTGTGGGTGGAAGCGTTCTTGGCATACCAGAATCCGGACGGATGGATTGGGCCAGCTAATGAACAGGATGGGGGCGGGCGCGATCCCTGGCCGGTCTTCGTTGTGCTGAAGGCACTGCGCCAGTGGTATCAGTGGCAGGAGGACGATCGGGTACTGTCCTGTATGCTGTCCTTCTGTGAATACCTGCGGGCGCATCTGGGAAGGCATCCCCTCCAGTCTTGGGCCAAGTACCGCTGGGCCGATCTGGTGGTGACGCTGCACTGGCTGTATGAGGAGACGGAAGCGGACTTAATCTTAGAACTGTGTGACGAACTGCAAGCGCAGGGTTACAATTGGACCGAGCATTTCATGGACTTCAGACTGCGCAAGGAACAGTCGGTGCAGATGGACAGCCATGTTGTAAACAATGCCATGGGCATCAAGAGCGGTGGTGTCTGGTACCGCCAAAGCGGGAACACCCGGGATTGGGAATCCATGAAGGCGTCATTGAATAGCTTGGATCGCTTTCACGGACAGGCCAATGGTATGTTCTCCGGTGACGAACACCTAGCGGGGAAGAACCCTTCCCGGGGAACAGAACTATGTGCCGTGGTGGAGATGATGTATTCCTTGGAAGAACTGCTCAGTGTCAGCGGAGAGCCGCTGTTTGCGGAAAGGCTGGAACAGATTGCCTATAACGCCCTTCCGGCTGCCTTTTCGCCGGATATGTGGTCGCACCAATATGATCAGCAGGCCAATCAGGTCATCTGCAACGTCGCAGAGCGCCCTTGGAGCAACGGGCCCGACGCCAACATCTTTGGACTCGAGCCCCATTTCGGCTGTTGTACGGCTAATTTCCACCAAGGGTGGCCGAAGTTTGCCGCCCATCTCTGGATGGAACGTCCCGGACAGGGTTTTGCACTGACGTCCTATGCGCCCAGTCGGCTGCAGACAACGTGGCAGGGGAAGAAAGTTGCCATTGAAACCCGCACGGACTATCCGTTTCGGGACACGGTGTCTTTTCAGGTGTCTATGGACGAACCGATGGAACTGACTCTGCAGTTTCCCATTCCCCGTTGGGCATCACAGGCGGCGCTCATCCATGGCGACGGCAGCTTCTATAAGGGTGAACCCGGCGAATACTTGACTGTGCGCCGACAATGGAATCCGGGAGATGAATGGACGCTGACACTGCCCCAAGACATACGGCTGGAGCGGCGTTACCGCGGCGGCATAGCAGTAAAGCGCGGGCCCTTGGTTTATGCCTTGAAGCTCGAAGAGCAATGGCAGTATCTTGGCGGCCAGATGCCTGCCGCAGATTGGGAGGTATACCCCCTTGCGCCGTGGAACTATGGGTTGTCCTTGGACGGTGCGGGGCAGCTCACCCACGCATCCGTGGCAGAAAAACCCGTGGGCGCCCTGCCCTTTTCGCCGCAGAATGCACCCTTGGAGATCCGTGTGCAGGGGTGCTTGGTTCCCCCATGGCATCTGTGGGACAACTCTGCGGCACCTGTCCCCGCCAGTCCGCTGGCCGGGCAACAACCGCGGCAGGAACTGGTTCTGATCCCCTATGGCTGTACAAACCTCCGTGTCACCGAATTCCCCGGCGTCCAGCAAAAAACAGACGGCGGTGTTTCGTCTTCTGCGCAGTTTGGGGAGGAAAAAGCGTCTCCGGAGATAAATCATAGCAGTGTGCAATGAATGCAAGCAGAATATATTCTGGGAGGTTGACTATGACCATGGAATTGCGCAAGAATTTCAAGTATGCCCTCGTTGTACCCACCAGCATGGGAATCCGTCTAACACCCGCCAACGGGCAGCCTGTCTACAGCAGTGATACCTTTATGATGCAGGCCACCAGCGCTGAGACCAACGTAGCCAGTATTTCTTCCTATCTGGGCCTGCCCGTCAAAGTGCTGACTAACTTCGTGGCGGAAAGTCCCATTGCCCAGTTCATCAAGAACAACCTGGCATCCCGCCACATGGACTATGAAGGGCCCGACAAACCCCAGGGCGATCCGTGGGGCTATCGGCACCAGTTTAATATCGCCGACAGCGGTTATGGCACCCGCGGGCCGAGGGTGCACAATGATCGGGCCGGTGAAGTAGGGCGTGCGCTTGATGCCAGCGATTTTGATCTCCAGCGGATTTTCGGCCAAGAAGGAGCGCAGATTGTTCACATATCCGGGTTAGTGGCGGCTCTGTCCGAGCAGAGCAGCCAGTTTTGCCTGGAAGTGGCTCGAGCGGCCAAACAACACGATACCCGCATCTCCTTTGACCTCAATCATCGGGCCTCTTTTTGGGAAGGCCGGGAGCAGGAGCTGCGGGGCATCTTCACTGAAATTGCCAAGATCTCCGATATCTTGATCGGCAATGAAGAGGATTTCCAATTGTGTCTGGGCGTGGAAGGTCCAGAAGCCGGCGGCCAGGACATCGCTGAAACCATAGACAACTTCCAAGAGATGATCCGCCGTGTGAAGCAAGCGTTTCCCGATACCACGGTCTTTGCCAATACGCTGCGGGAGGTCGTCAATGTCCACGAACACATGTGGGGCGCCATCCTGCTGGCCGGCGACCAGTGGCATGTGGTGGAACCGCGTTCCATTGCCATTCTTGACAGAATTGGCGGAGGCGACGGCTTTGTGGGCGGACTGCTGTATGGAATCCTGAAAGGCTGGGAGTCGGAGCAGTGGGTGCAATTTGGCTGGGCAACGGGTGCCATGGCCACAACCTTCCTCACAGACTATGCCCAGCCCATCGATGAAGACCAGGTGTGGGCTATCTGGAAGGGCCAGGCGCGGGTTAAGCGTTGATTTGCACAGCATGGGCCTATGCCTTGATTTGATGCTCTCGACGTGTGGACAAGAAGAGCGGCCTTCTCTGCGGAGGGGGCCGCTTTTGCCTATTGGGTATGCTTCACAGCGGCCAAGTTTTCTGCCAAATTTCGTTCTGCCACTGCACCGCGAAACCGAGGGCGAGATAGAAGGGCTGGTCGGATCCCACGTACATGATGCGGCCGCCCTGGGCCCGAATGCGGTTGCAGGCTTCTGCAATAACGGCGCGCCCCAGGCCCATTCTGCGATATTTGGGAATGGTTCCCACCGGTTCCAGAATTCCGATCCTGTTGGCAGAATCGTACCAGGCAGTGGCAAAGGAGGCGATGTCGCCGTGTGCATCCACGATGGCCAGATCCATCTCTTCCCTGTAGTCCGGTGCCTGCCGCAGCAGGGCAAAAGCTCGCTCGGAATCGCCGTCATCGGGGCGTTCCCCTTGATAATAGCCAAAGGCCCGTCCATGGGCAAAGGCCTTCTGATAATCTCCCAGGCGGCGGCCATCCTGCAGGCGCATTCCGCTAGGCACAGACACAGTCTGCACTCTGTCGAGGGGCAGCGCCGCTGTGGGTTCACTGCGGCCCGTCTGCCCGTAACCCCTTTCTGCCAGCGGCTGCTGTAACCCGGCACAGGCCTTGGAAACCCGCACCTCCAAAGCCTTGCAGTGGTCTTTTTCGCAGCTAAGGTGCTCTTCTGCATAGTCGAGCATCTCCTCCAAGTCAGTGGGGCTCACGCCTGCTTCCCCCAATTGGAAGAACGCTTCACCGCCGTTCTCGCCTTCGGAAAGGACCACAGCCACAATCTGTTCGTTTTCGTCATGCCACAAACCAACCGTAGCGGGCCATTGATCAAAGGTCCCGTGCATTGCATGGGCAAAATAGCGGCAGAAATTCCAGCGATCGATCATCCAATTTCCGTTAGGCCCCACGGAACGGTAGGTGTCCACAAGGAAGTTCCGAATTCTTGCGAAATCCTGCTCTTGGTAGGGTACCCGCCGCAGCTGCATGGGCTTTCACCTCCGCGTCGTCTCCTGAATTGGCTGCCTGCCGGCAGCTGTGACTCTTGCAGAGGACAATTCACCCTGCACGGCGAAATTCCTGCTCAAACAGTTATGTCTGGGGGTTAGCTAGTGAAACCATTGGATGACTATGATCGTTGGGCCGATCGTCTCGAGGATGAAGCCCGAAAGGTCTTAAGTTCAGAAGAATATGAGCACTTTGCCGCCATACCGAGACAAGGCCGGCACCAGCAGCTAAAGGAGCTCTTGCAAGCGCCGATCGTCCGCTTCAGCCTAGTAAACGAAGTGTTCTTCCGGGCCCGCTGGAGTGAAGCTCTGCAGGCCTGCCGCTGCCCGTCCCGGGCCTTTGTCTTGGAGGTCGCCTCCGGTGCAGAAGACTGCATTCCCCAAGCCATGGCCCGCACCCATCCGGAAAGCCGCTACGTCTCGGCCAATCTCAACCGCCAGCTGACACAAGGGCTGCGAAGCCGAACGGCCGACCTGCCCCTGCAGGTTGAGGTGATTGAAGACGATGCCAAGAACCTAGGCCGCCACTTGGGAAGCAACCAAGTCGATGCAGCTCTCTTCCATCACGGAGTGAATGACGTCATTCAGGGCATTCTCTGTGATCGGCACGGCATCGATACAGTGCACTGCAATTGGATGGCGGTTCTGCCCGAAATGGTTGCACTGCTGCGCACTGAGGCGGCGGCCGGCACGTATGAAGCGCATGTCAAGGGTCCTTTCTTGGGGTTGGTTCGTGTTCTGCAGGAAATCCTCAAACCGGGAGGCACCATAGCCATGTTCCATTTTCCTTATCAAATGGACTTGGATCTGGGCTATCCTCCCGAAATATACAAAAACATGATACCGATAACACGGTGTTGGACGGCGGAGCTCAGCGGCATCGGGGAAATTTCCATTTCCGGTTTTGATCCCCAGTGGTGGTTGTTCCTGCGAAAAGAATAGTCAACCGCAAGCCGTTATACACCGAGCCCGATAGTCAACGCCGGGCTGTTTATCACCGGTATGGCGTTTAGGTGTATCCCAAGATTTCAAAAAGCTGTCAGAATGCGTTCCATGTCACTGACCGCTTGCAGATCGTCCCGATACTTATCGGTATTGGTTTCGCCACGGCGTTCGGCGCCTTCCACACTGAGGCGGAAGGCGTCCAATCTCGCCTGCGCTTCTGCCCGAGGCGTGCGGCCGCTGTCGGAACCATGATCGGACCGGGCTCCAGCGGCGACCAAAGCATACACGGAGTCTACCATGTGGTTCTGGATGGCTCGCATCAAGGGTGGACCCTCTAGATTGGCCACCGCATTAGGATCGGCTCCGGCCTGGGTTAGAGTTGGCACCATGGCCGAGACAATGTAGTCGTGATAGCGGTGTCCATCGTCTCTGCTCGCCTGCATTTCTGATGCCAGACGATCAACTACTTCCTGCTTCGACTGCACGGCAAGATGGAGGGCATTCTGGCCCCAATTGTTGACGTAAGCGGCGTCGGCGCCGGCTGCCAGAAGCTGATTGACGATGGCGGGATAGCAGTATTGTGCGGCTACCATCAAAGGCGTAAACGGTGCGTTGGTTTGATCTTCAACGCTGTCAATGTCGACGCCGGAACGGATCAGCAAGTCCACCTCCTGTTCATCGCCGGCACGAATCGAGGCAAACAGATCGGCCTTGGTTACAGCCCGCGGTCCCGTGATGTCCGGTTCCGCCTGCAGAGGCTGGTCCCATCCCGGCATGGCGGCGAGGACGTCGACTTCGGCGTAAGGAAACGCCTGTCTTCCGGCTGCGTCTTCCACGGTTACCGAAAGCCACGCATGATTGGGCCAATCCGATGGTTCTCCTCTAACGAGTAAGAACTCATCGCCGGGACTCCAATCCACATCCAAGCCTGCACTCATTTCCAACGACAATCGCAGTGGACGCTGCCATTGGACAGGGATATCCAGCTCAAAAACATACCACTCGTCTGGCTCAATGTAGTCCGGACCGAGCAGCCGCGGCTCATTTTGTGGCTCTGAAGGCGGCAGGTGTACCGAAGGCGGCTGTTCTGTCTCGGGAGCGTCAAAAACAGCGTATCCTGTTATCCAAGAAGCGGCAACCACATCACTGTCCATACTCTGATGGGCGTCTTCTGCTGTCAAAGAGACGTGAAAGTCAACCGATTCGGCGTTCCAGTGACCGGCCAGGGCTGCAGTGGGCAAGGGGAAGAGATACGTGCCCGGCGCTTCCACGACGAACTCGGCGCTGTCTAAGAAATTCCAATGGGCATCCCAGATCTCGACATGGAATTTCGCAGGCCAACTTCCATCGGAACCGCCCAGGGTGGCCGTGACCTGGGGGCTATCTTCGGCGGTTACCGAAGCCATGGGCGTCCAAGGATCGGAGGCCGCGGAGACGAATGCTTGTCCGATGGATATTGGTTCATAGAGTTCATCTTCTTGGCGGGATATCTCTGCTTCCCCTTTGCTTTCTGCCTGCTCCTGCATTACAAACGTAAGGGGCATCTGGCGCAGATCCAGTCGCTGTCCCCGTTCGTCGAAAAGCTCCACGAACACCTGGTGGGGACGGATGTCCAAAAGCCCTGTGTCCAATGTCCACCGTGTCATGGACTCGTCCGTCGCCGAACCCCGCTTCCAGACCTCTCCAGCCACAGACCATTCCACCGTATGCTGCGGCAGCCAGCGTCCTACCGGCGTCACCGAATAGGCCACTGTTATACCATGATCCACAGGACCGCCGGGATCGGGTCCGCCCACATAGCCTAGGTACGACGAAAGGGTTCCGAGGGCGGGCTTCTGATCCAGTGTCAACACAGCTTCCCGGTAGCCAATCTGTTTGCCTTCAAGCTCATCGAATATCCGCAGCCGGATGGTAAGAGGCCCTTGAGCCTCCTGTGGAATGCTCCAGGACACCCGTTGTGCAGTTTCGTGGGAGATGGTGTGAAGGATGGTTTCCGCCGGCCGTCCGGCCTCTTGCCACTCCCATTGGGCTGCAGACCAGATGTCCCAGCCAGCGATGGGATCGATGGCAAGGGTCACTGGACTCCCCGGCGGGAAGCTGTCCACGAGGGTCGTGCGCCCATCGGGACGTTCTACGCGGATAGCTCCCAGTCCTAAGGCGCTGCTGCGCTCCCAGTACTCTTCCCTCTGCTCTTGCTGATCACGCCGTGTCTGTAGCTGCTGTTCATGGTCAAAGACATTGCGCAGGATATCTCGCCCTGTCCATGCACCTTCGAGTACGGCTTGGCCGCCCAAAATCAGAGGATCCACCGTCATGGAGCGAGCCGTATCATAGAAGACCCGTCCCATAACCCGCACGGAACTGGTCAGCGGATGGGTCATCCAAGTGCCGTCTTCGCCAAGACGGATGCGTTCTTCCAAAAACTGCTGTTCAGCCATATCCGCAGCCCAGCCGCGCTCGAGAGCGTCCATGATCGAAATAGGAGCCAACTTCATGGCGGCCAGAGCTTCCGGAATCAAGTCTAGTGCAGCCACGCCCGCTGTCTTCAAACTTCGCTCTAGCACCGTGTCATCGCGGTCGAAGTTCCAGAGAATGTGACTGCCCTCTTCGGCCCGCTTGAAGGCATGGTGAAGGCTTAAGGCGGTTGTGCCCCAGTTGGAAGCCGTATTAGCTCGCTGCCAGGCCGACACCGGTCGCTGGGAAACGTCGGGGACTGTGGCCGTCGAGCGATGGGGCGCAAACTTCAGCGACTCCAGCTGTCCGGAAACAGCGCGGTTGAGTTGGGCGAGATTGTCAATGCGGGCCCTGTCCATGGACGAGCGCACCCGTTCTAAATCCCCGGGCGAGGCTCCATCCAGCCGCTGGATCTCAGCAAACACAGACTGCAGTGACTCGGGAATGCGCCCAACATCGTGGCCCATGCGCTGGTACGCCAGGCGCAGTTCGGCTAAGCTGGTGACGGCTTTTCTCGACTGCATTAGACTTTCCGTTTCGTACATTTGCAGCTGTGACTCCAGCTGACGGCGCCGGCTATCGCCGCTGGGCATCTGTTCTAGCGTTTGCCTCAGTAGGTCGGCCCGGCGGTATTGGTCCGCAGCCTTTTCCTGATACATAAGCGCCAAGCCTTCCGGGTCTAACAGCAGTCCCTCACCGCGCTTTACCCGGGCTATCTGGGAGACAGAGCGGATTTTTCCGGACTGGTCAACCTCCACGGTGGACTCTGCTCCCACCTGCCGAAGAACGTGTCCCTGCTCGTCGACGGAGTATGTAACCGGGCGCCCCTGGTCGGTGTAGTCGAGGCTGGCTTCCCGGTGAAGTCGATCCGTGGGCAGCTGACGGTAACGGTCGGCGTGATGCTGCAGATCCTCCTGCGCGGCGGTGTCCGCATTGCCTGCAAACTGCGTATGACGGGCAAATTCGCGGTAATATACATCCTGCCACCGGTCCGCTGGTACTTCGATCCACCGGTCCGCCTCCACTTCTACGATTACCCGAACATCTCGATCGGTATTGACTGCATAGGGATCGGAACCGGGCGTACGGAAGTCGTGGGTCATGATCCGTTTGCCTTCGTACTCGGGAATGGCTTCTAAGTGGGAGATAACGGCGGCGTCCACAGGTTTGTAAACCGTGTTGTCAAGGATCTCAACAAACCGAATTTGGTCCAAGGGGGAACCTTGGGACTTAAGCTGGCGGGTCAGCCGCGAATCTTCAAACACGTCTAGGACTTGATCGAGATTGGAAAAGGCCGGTTCAGCAGCGGACACACCAGCGAAAGTCGCTAGAATCAGCACAGCCGCCGCAGCGGCCGGTATCCAATGGGTCCATTTCATCTTTCGATACCTCCACTATGGGTTTGTTGTTGGGTACAGGGAGTATCACCGATTGCGCTCGGCTTCGTATTCCTTCTGCAGAAGTTCGGCATACTCCAGTTCAAGTTCCGTGGCCTTCGGGTGTTCTCGTATCTGTTCAATGTAAGCCAGTGCCGAATGGGTGTTAGCGCGCGTGCCTTCGAGTATGGCCAAGGAGAACAAGATGCAGGGTTGGTTGTACTGACGAAGCAGCGACAGAAAGTAGCGGCGTCCCGCTTCGATGCGGCCGTCCGCAATATAGGCAAAGGTGAGCGGTGCGGTCACCAGCCCGGTCACGACGGGTTCTTGAAAACGTTCTATGATCAGTGTATACTGGTCGGCTGCCGAGTAGAACCTGCCTTGTTCCAGCAGAACCTGTGCCAGCAAAAGCTGTGCTTCCAGCAGATCGGGCTGCAGATCCAAACTTTTGATCAGAGCATCGGCGGCCCATTCCAAGGCATGATCGTCATCTTTCAACTCGGCCAAGAGCTGTCCGGTCAGAAACCAACCGGCCGAGGAGTCCGGACGCAGGTCGTTCAATGCCAACGAACGTTCGAGGGCCGACCCGAAAGCCGACGGATCGCGGGTCTGCAGGAACTCCTGGTAGAGCATGGAAGCTTCCTCCCACAGCCGTTCTGGTTCATGTATGGGTATCTCAAGGCTGGCACCGAGAAGGCGCCCATCGGTGTCGGGGTAGGGGAGCAGAGTTCCCGGGGGCCTTATCTGGGAGTCGACCAGCAGTGCAGGCAGATCCTGAACGGGCAGGTGCTGTGCCAAAGCTTCATTGCGCAGCAGTGGCTGCCAGTACTGCGGATATTGATAGACGTGGTATTGCAGATCCGGCCAAACTGCTTCGATATGATCTGCTTGTGCTGCCAAAAGTCCATTCGCCGCGTTATCCTGCTGGGATGCCCTTATGAGCGACCGCAGCAATTCGGTGCTGGCCTGCAGCAGGCTTAAATTGAGCCCGGGATCGCTTCCGTGGCTGTATAGGTATGCCTCGGCAGCTAAGGCAGCGTCAGAGGCGAGATCATAGTGTCCGGCGGCTGCGGCATAAACGCCGTATTCCCACCACGAAAGCATTAAGAGCGGGAGGATCAAAGAATTCCGGTAGCGGGCACCTAGTTGGAATTCTTCCGCGTAGATGCCGCCGTCGTCAGCGAGCAGTTCCACCACCACAGTCTGACCGGGTGCCATAGCTTCGACGAAGGCGGCCAGTTCCTGGCGTTCGTTAACGTTGCGGCCGTTGAGCGAAAAAATGTCTATGACCTCCCTGCTTTCGCCGTCGATGAAGAGGCGGACAGGCAGCCCCTGTTTCCACCGGTTCTCCCATCCCAGTGCGGCCCGCTGTGGTTCGTCTTCCAACAGCGCAATTTTGGTCAGCAGTATGTCCCCGGCCAGAGACAGGGGCAGTTCGCCTAGCGGGAAATCCAGCAGCTCTAGTGCTGCCGGGTCTGCGGCTATGGCCATGCGATATAAGCTGGCTGCGGTCCACATATCTCCTGTTTCCAACCGATGGAGGGCATCATGGAGATACCACTGCTGCGGCGTGTTTGTCTCTGGGGACGCCGCACAGTTCACAGCGCCGGCCAAGAAAACGGCGGCTAGCACAAGTGCAAGCAAACGTACAAATCGGAATTTTTGGTAACAGTGATGGAACATCTCTTCCTCTCCTCCATTCCCAAACTGCAGCAGTTTTCGCTTGCTTATACCTTATACCTTAGACCCGGCGGGCATATACTCCTTGTCAATTACACGTCGATTTTAGAAATTTTCTGGAAATAATTGACATTTCTTGCAGATTACGCCAGACGAGCGCCGTATGGGGAGAAGCTCCATCGGCCCATGGGTGTCAGCTAGTACTAGGGTGGGGCCCCTTGCCGCAGCAGGCCGAAGGAACTGCAAAGGCGGTATGTGTGCTTGGATAATGGCACTTAGGCTATCTATACCGGCCTGGCCCTTAGGCATAACCAAGGAATCTTCCGGGCCCGGAGCCAAAGTGGTGCGGGCAGGATATCAGGGCAACGCATTGTGGAGCGCGGATCTGCAGTGTCTGCAATCCCGAGACAGCCAGGCCACAGCCGCTGATGGCTTGAGAAGACGGCGGCGGTTCTCAAAGCAGGCTTGCGGAGATCAGAGGGCTAGAGAGCCCGCATTCACGGCGGGCTGAACGTAGAGACTGCGTCAACTTACACAGAGAGGCGAAGGTGTCAACACAGCTTATTTGTGGCATAATGGAGACACCCAGATACGCCTCGGGGAGGGATGGAGGATGCAGAAGTTTTGTTTCTCCTGCGGTATGCCCGTTGGGGGCAAGACCGCAGGGCCGGCGGAGAATTATTGCGTGTATTGTACGGATGACCAGGGCACGCTGAAGGCAAGAAACGAAATTCGCGATGGGATTGGGCAGTGGATGCAGCAGTGGCAGGGCGTTGACAGGGAGACGGCCCTCAAGCGGGCAGAGCGCTACATGGCTGCCATGCCGGCATGGGCGGAGCAGTGAACAGTGGAGCAGGCGGGTGTTTTGCCGTCTGCTCCACTGCTGTTCTTGACCCCATTCTCTCCCGCTGCGGCTGGCAGCCTGTCAGGGCTGGATACGTTTTTCCATTTCCGCGACAAGAGCCTTTTCCTGTCCCTTGGCGACTGTTGTAGCCGCTGAGTAGCTGTGGCAGCCATCGACAAATCCGCCAAGGGCGGTGGTGGCCGGCGGGAGGATCTCCAGAAGAGTCTGGGCCTGGCCGGCAAACATTTTCTTCTGCAGAGGCTCGGGCATGCGCATGGATATTTTTGTGGAGTCGATGGGTATTTCACCGAGATCGGGGATGTGATCGGGAATGTACTGGAAGCCGGCGATGTACTTGTCCCCGTCGATCCATGCTTTATCCCGTATTGAACTGCAGAATACGCCGACCATCTTTACACCCAGGGGATAAAAGGAATCCTTAACGTCAAACCATTGGATGTGATTGGTTTTGTGCAGATGACCAGCGGCCAGGCGCTGCTCCATGGCGGCAAAGCGCTGGTTCTTGAGCTCTGTCAGTTGATGCAGGGCCTCTGCGATTTTCTCATTGTAGCCTGCCGTCAACAGCTGCATACCCAGGTGGATGCCGCCGCTTAGGTATCCGACGGCACCCAGGGTGGTGGCGTCGCGGCTGATCTCTGCCAGGGTAACAGGGGCATTATCCTGGTGCCCTTTGAATCCTGTCAGCACCGCATTCCGGCAGGCGCTGCCTTGGGGCTGCAGTGTGCCCGCTGCCTCTGCCTGCTCAAACAACCGAAGATTGTATCCGTCCAACTGGCCGGTATGGTCCTGGCTGTCGCCGATGGCTCCGATCAGGGCTAAGTGAACCAATTCGCGGTTGCTGTCGTCTAAGGTCTGGCAGAATAGGTAGGCCACGCCGGCGGCACTGAGGTCGCGATCACCCCGCAGGCCGGCGAAAATGGGGTTAATGTTGCAGACTGTATCATCGGCAGTGGTCTCAGGGGCGTGGTGATCCAAGATGAGGACGGGGTGGCGCCGTTGGTTGATGCGGGCTATTTCTGCCGCGCTGCGTCCTCCGAAATCCACGTAGACAATCAAGCCGGGACTGCGGGCATGCACCGCTTCGATGGCCGCGGGATAGGGCTTTTCCAAACAGAAACGGCGAATTTCTCCTCCCAGCTTCCGGACCGCCTCTGCGAGCAAGACCGCACTGCTGAGGCCATCGGCATCGTTGTGGTGGACGATTGCCACCGGCTGCCGCGGCCTGAAGTGTTCTTGGAAGAATGATGCAGCTCGGGACAGATGGGTGTCAAAATCTGTGTGCAGAGGCAATTATATCAGCCACCTTTCATGGGTTGTCAGTTTTTGCAGCCATGATCATATTCGACAGCAGCTCGAGCAGCGCCAACTGGCCTATGCGGGGTGAACAGGAGTAGCTTCCCAGCATCGGTTCGCGTGTCGTCGTCAGGAGGGTAATATCCGCCAGAGAAGATACCCTGGACGGCGAGAAATTGGTGATGCCAACAGTGTAGGCTCCGCCGCTGCGCGCCCGTTCTATGGCAACACAAACTTCCTCTGTATCGCCGGAGTGACTGATGGCAAACAGAACATCGGAAGGGTGCACCAGCAGCGATCGCCTTTCGATCTCAACGCGATCGGAGTAGACGCTGGCAGCAATACCCAGGCTCATCAGTGTTCCCGAAAATACCTTGGCCACGCCGGCCGAGCCCGCCAGTCCCACGATGATTACGCAGTGCGCCCTATGCATGGCCTCGACAACAGCCTGCAGGTCTTCCATCCGCAGGTTTTCCAGGGTGCCTTGGATGCCTTCCTGCAGGGAAGAACGCAGTTTTTTTACGGTCCGTTCGAAGTCGCCTTGGGGTTCGACAAGATCGCTCTGGGAAGCGGAGCGGAGCACTTCGGGGATCAAAGCCGACTTAAAGTCCTGATAGCCCGTGAAACCCAAGGCACGGCAGAAACGAATGACCGTTGCTTCACTGGTGTGACTGCGCTGGGCGATGGTCTGCAGAGGCATCATCAATATCTGAGAGTAGTCCTGCAGCACATAGTCGGCCACTCGCTTTTCGGACGGACTCAGATTTCTGTAATGATTGGAAATGCGGGTCAATACCTTCAAAAACTGCTCCCCCCTTTGTAGTATGCACTACTGATTGATCAATTTCATGGTGCAAAGGCTTCATTGGTATGATACCATATACGCAACGGCGAAAAAAGCAAAAAGAGGTGAACATATGAGACCCGCTGGAGTTCTCCTGGATATGGACGGCGTCATCTATAGGGATGATGAACTGGTTCCGGGGGCAGATGCCTTGATCCGCAGACTGCAGGAAGAACACATTCCCTTCCTCTTTTGCACCAATAACACAGAAAAGCATCCCACAGAGTATCGAAGCAAACTGGAAAAAATCGGCATCCACGTGGATGCAAGCTCGATCTACAGTGCAGCCCATGCCACCGCTGAGGCGCTGGCCAGCCGCCATGCCCAAGGGAATTTTTTCACCTTAGGTACGGCCGGGTTCAAGCGTGTGCTCAGGGAGCATGGCCTTGACGTTGCCGCGGATGGGCACGGAAGCATCGATGGTGTGGTCATCGGTGAACTGCGGCAGCTGGACTATGGTCTGCTCTGCCAGGCGGTCAATGCGGTGACGGCAGGTACGCCGCTCTACGGAAGCAATCCGGACATTCTAATTCCATCGCAGGAGGGATCTATCATTGGCTGTGGGGCGATCGCCGGCATGGTGGCCAAGGCAGCGGGTGCTGCGGTGCACTTCTTCGGCAAGCCGGCCCTCGAGATGATCGAATCCGCAGCAGCACGATTGGGAGTTCACTGCGAAGGTCTGCTTGTCATTGGGGACAATCTGCAGACCGATATTGCCATGGCGCGGGCGGCCGGAGTTCCATCCATCCTGACACTGAGCGGTCTTACAGAACAAAGGGACATTGAGCGCTCTCCGTACAAACCCGATCGGGTCATTGACTCCGTGGCGAAGCTGAGAGAAGAACCTCTGGAATACTGGCCCACCGGCATTGGAAATGTCCGGCTCGGCTAGGGACAGGCCGCTAGACTTTCTCTGCAGCTGTGACGGGCGGCACAGGGGCGCATAAACCCACGGTGTCGGTGTTGACTATTTTTGCGCAGAATTCGATCTGGTTATAGGGCTCCAAAGCGGAGTTTGAATGAACGGTGGACCCGTTGCTGATGGACAGCAGTGCGGGCTATGAGTGCCGAGGAGGATGCCAAGAATGCTGCAACGACGTGGAAAGCGGTACGCGAAGATAGGAGTGTTTGCCATTGGCCATGCTGTCTACTGGGATCAGTTCCCTGGACTGCTGCAGCGGCTGCTGGACTATCACCGGCAGCTAGCAGGACTCATCGAGGCCCAGGATGTAGAGCTTGTGGACTTCGGCATGGTGGACAGCAGCCAAAGGGCCTATGCGGCAGCGGCGCGCATGGAGGAGTCCCAGTTGGATTTGGTTTTCTGCAATATGGTTACATACGGGACGTCGGCAACCTTCGCTCCCATTGTCCGCAACGTTCGGGCACCGTTGGTCCTGACAGCTCTCCAGCCTCGCCGGGCATTGGATTACGATAGGGCGAGCACTGTCATGCAGTTGGAAAATGACAACATTTGCTCTGTGCCGGAGTTCACCAACGTAGCCCAGCGCATGGGGCGTCCGGTGGAAGACGTTATCATTGGGACGCTGTTTGATGACCATGCCGCAGAAGCTGCATTGGCAGACTGGTGTGACATAGCGAAGGTCCTCCATGATCTCCGGGGGGCCCGGCTGGGCCTCACGGGCCATGCCATTGAAGCCATGTATGACATGCATTCCGATCCAACGGCCATCTCCCGAGTATTCAACCTGCACGTGCCCCTATTGGAGATCGATGACTTGGCGGCAGTCTACGAAGATGTGACTAATGAAGAAATTACCCGCTATGAAGAGCTCATTCTCCAGGAGTTCGAGCTGCCCGATCCTAAGAGCGATCCCATTACCAGAAAACTGACCGATGCGGATCTTCAGCAGGGGGCCCGCACGGCGGCTGCTCTGGAGCGCTTTGTAGACAAGTACGATCTAACGGGTTTGGCCTACTATTACGAAGGCCGCGACGGTTCCATCCAGCGGGAGATCGTGAATTCACTGATCGTGGGCAACTCTATTCTAAACGCCCGGGGAATACCCATGTGCGGCGAATTTGATATCAAGACCTGTATTGCCATGCTGATCATGGACCGGCTGGATATGGGGGGCAGTTTTGCTGAACTCCATCCCTTGGATTTCGAAGAAGATTTCGTCCTTGTGGGCCATGATGGGCCGCATCATATGGCCATTGCCGAAGAGCGGCCGATCCTGCGCAGCCTGGTCAAGTATCACGGTAAACCCGGCGGCGGTGCGTCGGTGGAATTCAAACTACGGGAAGGGCCGATCACTATGTGCGGCATAGCCGAAACCGGTGATGGCTCGTTTAAGTTTATTGTGGGAGAAGGTTTTTCGCAGCGGGGGCCTATTCCGCCGACGGGGAATACAAACACCCGTGGAGTCTTTGCCCCCCATGCCAAGGATTTTGTCAAGGCCTGGGTGATGGCCGGGCCCACGCACCACTTTGCCTTAGGCATCGGGCATCGGGCCGCTGCTTTCCAAAAACTAGCAAAGATCTTGGGTTTGGAGTGTGTTGTTGTTCAGGGGTAGTGTGGTTTGTATTGGTCTTTGCGGCAACGGGCGTGATGCGTTTCGCCAGACTGCCAACACCTTGCGATGAACTGGGTTTCTGTCCGTCTGTGGAAAGTGTGGCGACTGGCCCGAGAAGGTTCCGGCACCATCCGCACGAACCTTGACGGGCAGCCCTGCTTCCCATGGGTAGGAGAACAGCCAGAAGCGCATCTAGCAAGCGGGTTGGATTTTGAAGGAGTCAAGAGAGAGGAGAATGTTGATGCAAGATGCATTCAGGCACAACCAATGGTATAAGGGCAGTGTTCATATCCACAGCACTGTTTCCGATGGCGCGAAGTCCTACGACGAGGCTGTGGAATGGTACGCGGGAAATGGTTTTGATTTTGTGGCCATGACCGATCACAATGTGTTCGGGCAAGAACATAACCGCAATGGATTTCTTATCCTTTCGGGCATTGAAATGGCTGCCCACACCGTCGGATTAGGCATGTCCCAATGGCGGGAACCGGGAGTCGAACTGACGCAACAGCAGGAAATCGATCACATCAACCAATGCGGCGGCATCAGCATTGTCGCCCATCCCTATTGGCACGGCCTGACGCTGGAGCACCTAGGGGCCCTTCGGGATTACTCTGCCATTGAAGTGTACAACACGCACTGCGATGCCACTATCGGACGCGGTTATGCCTCTGTGCATTGGGACTATTTGCTGGCGGCCGGCCGGCGCATCTATGGCTACGCAGTGGATGACTCCCATTGGCGCGGCGAAAGCGAAGGCGGCGGCTACATTGTTGTCAATGCGGCATCCTTATCGGCGTCGTCGCTCCTGCAGGAGCTGCAGGCGGGCAGCTTCTATGCCACGCAGGGGCCGGGCTTTTACCAGATTCGACATGAGGCCAATACCATTACCGTGGAAACAACCCCGGTGCAGCGGGTGAACTTCATGGCCAACCCGCCCAAGGGAAAGGTTGTCCAGACCCAGGGCTTGCTGGAAACGGCCCACTTTGAACTGCCGGACGGGATCGATTACGTTCGGGTAGAGCTCATGGATGAACGGGGCCGAATGGCATGGTCGAACCCGGTATGGCTGTAGAGCCTGAACAGAGAGCTTCTAGCTCAGCAGCGTCTAGGCTGCCGCAGTGGCAGTGTGCGTGAAACCGCTTTCTCCTCAGGCAGGCTGCCTCGGTTACTGTGTTCTTGTTCATGATCTGCTGTAGCCGGCGCAGGATAGACCCTATCGACAGGTGCACGCTCTCCGGCCATGCCGGTTCCTCGAGCGTGCACCGCCAAGCAGCTGTAGTTCGGCGACGGAAACAGCCGGCCGTTCTATTTCAACGCGGGCAAAACAGCTTGTCCATGGCAGCCAAGTCTTCGAGCGCAGCCACAGTGTGTTTTGGCAAACCCGCTGGATGACCGCATATAACAGTGTTGGGAGTCCCTATAGCCTGCGGCGGCAGTTCATCGGCCAAGGTGCATATGGTTATCGTGAAAAAAGCAGTTTGCCGGAGCAAACTCCTGCAAAATCATGACAGGCCTCGGTCTCGGCTTTAAATCGGCCACAATCGGTCCTCTGGAGTTAAAAATGCTACTCGGCAAAAAATACGGCGTCCAGACTTCACAAAATGTGATGATTATGTTACGCTATGTTCACAGCCATATATTCCCACAAAGGATTTCATCGGCAGCACATACGCAGCGATAGAATGGGTAGAAGATTTGAAAATGGATGGGCAGAAGATGTCAAACACGGCCGCGCCCATACCTTCACCCTGTCTGAAGTTGCGTTGTTGCGCGTAAGGGCCGAAGTATTGCCAGTGCGTTCCGCTGTATTTCGCGGCACAGCATGCTTGCGGATGGTGGTTTGTCCATTGTCGGTGACTGACACAACCGGCGGTTCCCTGGGTTCCGATGGGCGATGGGCCGTGGGGCGCGGCGCATGCCTTCCAACAGAGATCGCTCCAGCGGCAGCGGTAATGACATCAGTGTGGGTTTGAAAGATGTAAATGTCTGCAGTCAACGTTGTGTTCGAGCATTTTCTGAGCGTGATCAGCGTTAGCGATACAGCATCGAGAGGGGTTTGTTCTCCGCAAGGATGCAAAACGTGCATAGGCAGTATCATGGCCCATGGTGTACAGGGGTATCGGCTTTACTGTGTGGAGGTGGTAATTGCCGAGGGAGGAAGTGCTGCGCAACGCATGGAGAAGGATCACTATGCTGAATGGGAGGTTGGTTTTGTTGATGAAAATGTGTACAATCGGTTTCCTGTTTCTGCTCTTGGGTACGATGCCGGTGGCGGCGGAAGCGGATGCGTTTGGAGAAGCGCCCGAATTGGCTGAATTAGCGGCAGAGGGGGAGATTCACCCTGTGGATGAACGGCTCCCTGAAGAGCCGCACGTGGTCGAACCGATTGAACAGGTCGGGCAGTACGGCGGCACGATGCGGGTATTCAAGCGCCGGGGCGACCCGCCGGCCTACACTCGTACCATCGGCTATGAGCCCTTGGTACGGTTTCCCCCGCACGCTGATTTTGTCACTGTAAAACCCAATTTGGCCAAAGACTGGGAAGTATCCGAAGATGCAACCGAGTTCACTTTCCATCTGCGGGAAGGTCTGCGCTGGTCCGACGGGGAGCCCATGGACGCTGAGGATATCATGTTCTGGTGGGAAGACGTCGTCAACAATGAGGAGATTACTCCGGCGATGCCTGCCACTTGGGTCCATGCTGGCGAACCGATGGAAGTGGAGATGTTGGATCAGCACACGGTGAAATTCACTTTTGCAGAAACCCATGGTACGTTTCTATCGGAGATGGGTATGGTGCAGGGTGCTGACATTTATCTTCCCCGCCATTACTTGAAACAGTATCATGCCGACTACGTAGACGAGGACGAGTTAGAGAAAATTGTCGACGAAGAAGGATATGACTCCTGGGTTGATTTGATCGACGATTACCGCGATTGGCGTTACAATCCCGAGCGCCCGACCATGAATGCTTGGCAGGTGACAACTTGGTACGGCGTCGGCACAACCCGTACTGCAGAGCGCAATCCCTATTATTGGAAAGTCGATACCGAGGGCAACCAGCTCCCATATGTGGATTCTGTGCGCTATGCCGTTCTCGAAGACGTGGAGCCAGCTGTCATGCAGACCATGACCGGCGAATATGACTTCGTTTTCCGGGATATTACGTCTCTGGATAACTATCCGGTGTTTCAGGACGCCAAAGAAGAAGGCAATTACAGGTTCAAACGCCTTCCCCTGACCGGTACGAACACCAATGTTATCCAGTTTAACCTGACGCACGAGGATCCCGAGACCCGTGAGGTCTTCCAAGACAGGGATTTCCGGGTCGGTGTGTCCCACGCCTTGGACCGCGAGAAACTGATTGAACTAGCCTTCTTGGGTATGGTAGACGCGCGCCAACCGGCGCCCCATGAAGAATCACCGTTCTACCATGAGGGCTATGCCAATGCCTATTTGGACTACGATCCAGAGAAAGCTGAACAACTGCTCGATGCCGCGGGTTTGGATCAAAAAGACGGCGATGGCTGGCGCCTTCTGCCCAGTGGAGAGCGCCTGGATATCCTGATGCTCGGAACACCCGGAGACTCAGATATCACAGAACTGATAGCAGAAGAGCTGAAGGCTGTCGGGTTGAACGTAGAAGCCCGCATTGAACTTTGGGGCGGCATTGCGGAACTGGCCGGAGCCAATGAACATGATGCAGTGGTCTGGTGGGGTGCCGGCGGAATGGATGTGCTTACAGAGCCGCGGCACTTCGTGACCCAGGACGGTAACGCCTATTGGGGTGCTGCGTGGGGTACGTGGTATGCCACCGGAGGTGAGGCTGGCGAAGAGCCGCCGGAGGACATCAAGAAGATCAACGAGTGGTACGAACAGGCCGTCCAGACCCTAGACTTAGAAGAACAGCAGCGTTATATGGAAAAGGTATTTGATATGCACGAAGAAAACCTCTATGTCATCGGTGTATCCGACAATGTCGAAGACTATACTCTAGTTTCCAATGATCTCCGCAATGTCCCAGAATGGTGGTGGGGCGCATGGGCTGTTCCACACGCCTCTTCGGCCAAACTGTTCCAGTTTTACTTCACTGACTGAGATCGCATGGGGATCGAACGACAATGGTGAGATGGGTCGGCGCTTGCGGAGGGAGGCTGTGTCCTTCCTCCGCAGCGCGGACGTCGGTTATCGGAGGTTTCTTATGACAGATCGCATCTTGGATATACAGAACCTGAAGACCTACTTCCACACCCAGGAAGGCGTGATCCGTGCAGTTGACGGAGTTTACTTGTCGGTAAGGCGGCGCAAAGCACTGGGAATTGTCGGAGAGAGCGGCTGTGGCAAGTCGATTACGTCGTTGTCAGTTCTGCAGGTGATTCCTTCGCCGGGCCGGATCGTTGACGGACGCGTCCTGTTCTATCCGGAGGCGGAAAGTGACAGACCAGTGGATCTGGCACAGCTGAAACGTCATGGCCGCGAACTGCGGCGCATTCGCGGCAAAGACATCAGCCTGGTGTTTCAAGAGCCCATGGTTGCCCTTAGTCCGGTGTATACCGTGGGCAATCAGATTATAGAAGCATTGCGTTTGCATGAACCGCACTCCAAACGGCGAGCCCGCGAGCTGGCTGTTGAGATGCTGGACAAAGTTGGCATTCCCAATCCCGACGTTATGGTCGATCGCTATACGTTTGAGTTGAGCGGCGGCATGCGGCAGCGGGCGCTGATTGCCATGGCCCTGGTTTGCGGGCCGAAACTCCTAATAGCCGACGAGCCTACCACCGCCATTGATGTGACCATCCAAGCACAGATCCTGGATCTGATCCGTTCTCTGCAGACCGACATGGACATGTCAGTGATGCTGATTACCCATGACCTGGGAGTGATCGCCGAGATGGTCGATGATATTGTTGTCATGTATCTCGGCAAAGTGGTCGAAAGCGGTTCCCTTCACGACATTTTCGATCGGGCAAGCCATCCTTACACGGTGGCTCTCCAGCGCTCGATTCCCCGTTTTCAGCGCCGCGGCCAACCGTTGGAGGTCATTCGGGGCAACGTGCCCGACCCCTACACGAGACCTCAAGGCTGCGAGTTTGCGGAGCGCTGTCCAAAGGCCATGAATCGGTGTTTCCAAGACAAGCCGGCCATGGCAGAGGTGGGGGACAGGCATTCTGCCAAGTGCTTCCTGTTCACCGACGAAGTCGAGAGCGCCCCGGGGAGGGAAGCCAATGTCCGATAACGTTAGACAGCCGATGTTAGAGCTCATAAACCTGCGGAAATACTTCCCGGTCAAGAAGGGTTTTTTCCGCCGTCATGTGGCGGACGTGAAAGCCGTGGACGGTGTCAGTTTTTCGCTCTATGAAGGTGAAACATTTGGCTTGGTTGGCGAAAGCGGATGCGGCAAGACGACCCTGATAAAGAACATTGTTGGTGCCCTGCGCCCAACATCGGGCCAGATTCTGTTCACCGACGCCGGCGGCCAGACACACGATATCGCGCGGGCGGACCGGGAACGCATAGAAGCAATCCGCAGAGACATTCAGATGATCTTCCAGGATCCCTTTTCGTCGCTCAATCCCAGAATGACAGTGCAGGATATCATTGGTGAACCACTATTGGTCAACGAAGGCAAGGGCAGGCGCGCCAGCCGGGCACGGGTTGCTGAGTTGATGGAGTTGGTGGGGTTGAACCCCGAATTGCTGCGTCGTTATCCCCATGCCTTTAGCGGAGGCCAAAGACAGCGGATCGGCATTGCCCGGGCACTGGCTCTGGACCCGAAGCTGCTGTTGGCTGACGAGCCAACGTCGGCCCTGGATGTCTCGGTTCAGGCCCAGATTTTGAATTTGTTCATGCGCTTGCAACGGGAACTGAACTTGTCGTATATTTTCATATCCCACGATCTGACGGTGGTACAGCACATCAGCGATCGGGCGGCGGTGATGTATGTGGGGCACATTGTGGAGACGGCGGAGACAGAAAGATTGTATGTATCGCCGAAGCACCCTTATACGGAAGCCCTGCTTTCTGCTGTACCATATCCCCATCCGGACGTAAAGAAGAAGAAGGTTGTTCTGAAGGGTGGAGCTGCAGATCCGCAGCTGCTGCCCGCAGGCTGTCCGTTTCACCCTCGCTGCCCCTATGTTGAAGCGCTTTGTTCAACTCGGTTTCCGAGTCTGGAGGAAGTGACGGAATCGCAGCAGCACTGGTCCGCCTGTCACTACGCAGATTCGCTGAGCCTGCGCGGACTGGACACCCTGGAGGAGTCAGCCGGCAGTTGACTGACAGGCGTTTTTAAAAACCCATGGTGGTGATTGCGTGGCATCGTATATTGTTAGAAGAGTATTGATGATGATTCCTCTGCTGGTGTTGGTCTCAGGCGTCATCTTCATTGTTATTCAACTGCCTCCCGGCGATTATGTGTCGCGGCATGTGGCGCGACTGGAAATGGAAGGGGTTGTCACCCACGAGGCGGAAATCGAAGCGCTGAAACGGCGCTATGGCTTGGATCGTCCCGTTCATGAGCAGTATCTGCTGTGGGTCAGGGCCATGCTGCGAGGTGATTTCGGTTATTCCTTTGCTGTGAGACGCCCGGTCTTGAGCGTGGTAGCCGAAAGACTGCCGTACAGCATCATCATTTCCGTGGCCACGTTGCTCTTCAGCTGGGTTGTTGCGTTCCTGGTGGGGACGTATACGGCCACCCGCCAGTACTCGCCCGGCGACTATATCGCGTCGTTTTTGGGCTTTTTGGGGTTGGCCACACCCAATTTCATGCTTGCACTGATATTGATGTGGATTATGTACTCGGTATTTGGCTTCACGGTCGGAGGCCTGTTTTCGCCGGAGTATCAAGATGCACCGTGGACCATGGGGCGCGTGTTGGATCTACTGAAGCATCTGATTATACCGGTGATCGTCGTGGGCACGGCAGGTACGGCCGGCAGTATTCGCATTTTGCGCGCCAATCTTCTGGATGAGCTGAACAAACCCTATGTCATCACAGCAGAGGCCAAGGGCGTACCGCCTTTCCGGCGTCTCTGCAAGTACCCCCTGCGGGTCGCTCTGATACCGTTCACGTCCACTGTCGGGTGGGAGCTGCCAAACATTGTTTCGGGAGAAACAATTACCGCAGTTGTCTTGAGCCTGCCTACGGTGGGACCCATGTTACTGCGGGCGTTGGTCGATCAGGACATGTTTCTCGCCGGCAGTCTCATCTTGTTTCTGAGTCTCTTGACTTTGGTGGGCACGTTGGTATCCGATCTTCTGCTGGCCTGGCTCGATCCGAGGATTCGCTATGACAGATAGACGTTTTGGCCCGGGCCGCGATTCGGATATTCGTGGAGACCGTTCTTGGGGAGGAAATGCGGATGTCAACCGGTAGAGACAATACACAGCATCAGCGAGACGAAGGTGCGGAGGAGCAGCGCCATCCTCAGGGTGACCGCAGTATTCTTGTGGCTTCCCAGTGGCAGTTGATGTGGCGGCGCTTGAAACGGCATCGCTTAGCCATGGCAAGCCTGGTTGTGCTGTTCTTTATCTATGCCATGGCCATCTTTGCACCGTTTATTTCGCCCTATGACCCCTTTGAAACCTATCCGCAGCGAACCTTTGCCCCTCCGCAGATTCCTCGCTTCTATGACCCCGAAGCAGGGTTCAGTATCCGGCCTTTCGTGTATGGACTCACCAGCGAAGTGGACATGGAAGCCCGCCGCAGAGTGCACACTATCGACTACGACGAAATGCTGCCATTGCATTTCTTCGTCCGCGGGGAACCATACAATTTGTTTGGCATCATGGAAACTGACATTCGTCTCTTCGGAGTCGAAGAAGGTACTGCTTTTATCTTTGGCACCGACCGCTACGGCCGGGATATGTTTTCGCGCATAGCCCACGGGGCAAGAATATCCATTTCCATTGGCCTCATCGGGGTTTTTATCAGTTTCGTCTTGGGAGTATCGATCGGGGGCTTTTCGGGTTACCTCGGCGGTGGATTTGACAACGCGATTCAGCGGATCATTGAATTTATCCGCAGCGTACCGACACTGCCGCTGTGGATGGGCCTCAGTGCAGCCCTGCCGTTGCATTGGCCTCCCACGACGCGCTATTTTGCCATTGTGGCTATACTTTCCATTATTGGCTGGACTGGCTTGGCTCGGGTTGTGCGCAGCAAGTTTCTTTCCATGCGGGAGGAAGACTTCGTCGTGGCCGCCCGACTCATCAACGCCAGTGAAAGGCGGGTTATCTTTGTTCACATGGTGCCTACCTTTCTCAGCCACATCATCGCATCACTGACATTGTCCATTCCGGGTATGATTTTGGGGGAAACGGCCTTGAGTTTTCTCGGCATTGGCCTGCGTCCCCCGGTGGTCAGTTGGGGGGTTTTGCTGCAGCAGGCCCAGAATGTGGCTACCTTAGCCCGTTCTCCATGGCTGCTCATTCCAGGCATATTTGTGATTTTAACAGTGCTCGCGTTCAACTTCCTAGGCGATGGTATTCGAGATGCAGCCGATCCCTATTCCACCGAAGGCGTTTGAGAACCGCCAGTAGCCCCGCGCCTGCCTGAACGCAGGACATGTTTTCGCCCGCTGCGTATGCATGCAGCTTATCATCCGGCGCGAAGACAGATTGAGTTGTCGTGTATGGGAAGTGGTCAGGCCCTAGCGGGGCAGGGGCTGTCACAGAGGCGTTGAGCGCCTTGGACAAGGGTTGAGTCATCTGGTAATGTTGTGGTAGCGTAATTGTTAACGACCTTCCGCTTCATGTGGCGTAAGGTCGTTTTCCGTATTGCACACAATCGCGTGTGCAATGCCAACGCAACATCATCGAATACGTCGTTGGAGGGATGGAGTTTCAAGGATGTGATGGCAATGTAAGGGCATGGCTTGAATTGCGACTGACGTGAATCCTATAAGGCTGGAACTGCAAGGCTAGAAAGGAGTTTGCTTTATCTCGAAACATAGGCGCAATTACAGGATCCCTGTTTTATTTGGATTGCTTATGCTGCTGCTTGGCGCGGGCTCGGTTGGTGCGGAATATAATGAGGCCCCGGAGTTGGCTGCCCTGGTAGAGGAGGGAGAACTGCCTCCGGTGGAAGAGCGTCTGCCGGATGAGCCCATGGTTGTTGAACCTTGGCATGAAATCGGCCAATACGGAGGAACTTGGTACCGGCACGGTACAGCAACTGATTGGGGTCATGCGCGCAACAAGATGATCGGCTGGTCACCAACACGCTGGGTGGACGATGGACTGCGTTTGGAGAGCAACTGGTTAATCGATTGGGAAGCCAACGAAGACCGGACCACGTGGACACTCCACATCCGAGAAGGCGTGCGTTGGTCTGACGGAGAACTCCTGACAGCTGATGACATTCTCTTCTGGTGGGAAGACATGGCCCTGAACGCGGAGGCTGCTGAGTCACCGCCTGATGCTTTTGTGGCCGGGGGCGAGCCTGCAGAAGTGACGGCTTTAGATGACTATACGGTGGAAGTCAGTTACGTAGATTCGGCACCGCTGTTGCCTGAACTCATGGCCATGTGGGTTAGCGGAGGCATGGGCAATTGGTTTGTCATGCCCAAACACTACCTATCCCAGTTCCATCCAGACTATACCGATGAGTATACAGACTATGAGACATTGGAAGAGAAGATGGACTGGTGGTTCAATGTGGACTGCCCGGTGTTGGGCGAATGGATGCCGGTGGAGCATGAGGTGGCCGAACGTCTGGTGCTGGAACGGAATCCATACTATTACGCAGTGGATACCGAGGGCAATCAGCTTCCCTACATCGACCGGATGGTTACGGAACTGGTAGAAGAACGGGAAGTTGTCCTTCTGCAGTGGATGACGGGGGAAGCGGACATGCAGCTGCGTCCCTATGCGGACATGACGGATCTTTCCATGCTCATTGATAATCAAGAAGAAGGGGATTATCGGGTGAAACTATGGGACAGCGGTTCGGGAACGGGCCCCATGTTCTATTGGAACTGGAATCATCCCGATGAGCAAAAACGCGAATTGTACCGGCAGCCGGAGTTCCGTCGAGCCATGTCCCATGCTTTGAACCGGGAACGACTGCAGGATATGCTGTGGTTCGGCTTGGGCCGTGTCACGACCGGGACGATTAGTCCTAAATCTCACGAGTTCCAAGAAGGAGAAGGCCAAGAAGTCTACGAGGAGTGGCGGGATTCTTTTGTGGAATACGACCCAGAAAAGGCCGCCGAACTGTTGGATGCCATCGGAGTGGTGGACCAAAACAACGATGGCTGGCGGCAGTATCCCAACGGGGATGAATTGGTGCTGCGAATTGATTATGATGCCGATGCGGGGTCGACAGACATTCAGACCAATGAAATGGCTGCATCCGATTGGGAAGATGTAGGCCTGCAGGTGATATTGAACCCCATGGATGGAGCTGCCTTAACACTACTGGATGAAACCGCTGAATTCGACATCCGCAACAGCTGGGAAGTGGGCAGTGCTTCGCCTTCCTATGGGCCCGTTTGGCCTGTGCCGGTAGACTTAAGCCGCTGGGCGCCCTTGTATGGTTCATGGTACCAGCAGCTGCAGTTGAGCACAGCCCATGAACAGGCGGACAAGGATCCCCGAGACCGTACTCCGCCTCGCAAGGAACCAGAAGAAGACGGGCCTGTCTATCGTCTGCAGCGCATCTGGGATGACATGAATCTGGAAGTGGACTGGGATGAACGGGATGCCCATGCCTTAGATATTTTCCGGATTCACATTGAGGAAGGGCCATTTTGGCTTGGCACAGTCAAGGATTATCCCCGGATTGTCGTCGTACGCAATAACTTCCACAACGTACCGTCCGAGGAAGACCTGGCTCTAGGCGGTTTTGTCAATCCTTGGGGTATGGCTCCCTATCCAGCGGTTACACTTCCGGGCCAGTATTATATGACCGATGAATAGTAAGTGAATGTATGCAGCAGCATGATGCCGGCCTGCCCGTTCCCGGGCAGGCCGGCCTTGTCGTTGACGCGCCTGCCCAGACAGACGACGGGATCGGCGTCATCATATCCAGGGGGCTGGCCGTTTGAACCCAAGCCCCGCTCCATCGCGATGCCAGCCGCCAGCGCATCCTCAGCGTTTTCTTGGAAGCGCAGCCCACTACGGCTCAGAACAGCGTCAGCTGCTGGGGCCATTGGTTGGTGATCGCCGCCGAAATATCCTCCATGGTGCAGAGCAGCCCGTGCTCTTGGCATCGAGACTGCAGTACCTCCCAGAGGTAATCTGACTGTGGGGAGCGGCATTCATATTGCCGTCCAAATGTATGGACATAGCGGCGCCGCAGGCCGGGGAACAACTTGTCAAGCTGCTGGTAATAATAGATTCGCTGATTTTGCCGCAGGGTGACGCAGAAATGCGGTGACGGGCAGACGAAGCGGGCTCCGCATGCAGCTGCCCTATCAACAACTCGGCGAACGTTCTCTTCGGTGTCGGTGATGAAAGGCAGGACCGGCCAGAGGTTGATACCGGTATAAAGCCCGGCCGCGGAAGCTTCTTTGAGGGCGGCGAACCGGCGGTCGCTGCCGGGGGCATGGGGCTCGATCATAAAGCTGAGGTCATCATCCCAAGTGGTAATTGAAAATTTCACAACTGCCGGTGCCTGCTGCCGAATGCGTTGGAACAGATCCAGGTCGCGCACAACCAGGTCGGACTTGGTCAGTACGCTAGCCCCGAAACCATAGCGGCAAAGGAGCGCCAAAGAGCCGCGGGTCAAGCGATGGGTTTGTTCCAGGGGGTTGTACGGATCGCTCATGGCGCCGGCAGCCACCAAGCCGCGGCGGCGTTTGCGGGACAGTTCATCCTCGAGAATTTGCAGGGCATCGGTTTTCGAGCGCACTTCATCGAAGTTCTCCACCCGATAGCAATCACTGCGGGAGTCGCAGTAGATACAGCCGTGGCTGCAGCCTTTGTAGAGGTTGATTGTATAGTTACTGCCGAACCACCCTCGGCCGTCGGACCAGGGGGATAGGATCTGTTTGGCGGGAATTAACCGCATACCCATTCACTCCCGGCTGAATAATATGTCCTTCTAAACACAGGTTTGGTTCTTCCCTTCGTCCTTTTGCGGCCGAGTCCTTCCAGCCAGCCAATCCCGTGCCGCTGATTCGGTGGGCCATCCCCAAACGGCACGACATCGGCTCTTCCTTTTAGGTCCAAGGAATCTGTCATTATATGGCGAAATGCAGAAGCAGTAGGCTATGCAGCGGCCAAAACCGGCCGGTCTTGGCCAAACTATGGTCTGTTTAACGGCAGCGGGAGGGACGTGCAGCAAAGCGGGGTTAGGCAATCCTTCACGGTGCAGGGCTGCTGCAGAATCGGAGGTGTAAGGCATGAAAACCATCGGCTTGATTGGGGGCATGAGCTGGGAATCATCGCTGGAGTACTACCGGATCGTGAATGAGGAGACGAAAGCGCGCTTAGGGCCTTCCCATTCTTGTCCATGTATCATGTATTCGGTGGACTTTGCGCGCATTGAGACCCTGCAGCACCGCGGGGATTGGGAGACCCTGGCCAAACAGATGATCGAACTGGCCGTCTGCCTGCAGAAAGCCGGCGCCGACTGCATTGTCCTCTGCACCAATACAATGCACATGATGGCCGATGCGGTGCAGAAGGCCGTTACGGTGCCGCTTCTGCATATTGCCGATGCGGCAGCTGCTGAGGCCCGGCGCCTGGGAATATCCAAGGTAGGGCTCATGGCCACGAAATTTACCATGGAAGAGCCATTCTACAAAGAGCGGCTCCACCAGCACGGTATCACGGCGGTCACCCCTTCCGAAGCGGAGCGCGATCTCATTCACCACATCATCTACAGCGAGTTGATTGCCGGAAACTTCCAGGAAAGCTCTCGGCAGAAGATGGCCGGCATCATCTCCCATTTGGGAGAGGAGGGCTGTGAGGCCGTCGTATTAGGATGCACGGAGCTCCCTCTCTTGGTTACTCCCGAAAGGAGTCCGCTGCCCACCCTAGATACAACGGCACTGCACGCTAAAGCCGCGGTGAAGTGGGCCTTGGACAAGGCGTAGTTTTCATGGGATGCAAACGGGTACTGTGGCCTCGGCCGGCATCAAAGCTGACGTTCGGGGTCGCTGCCGGACTGGTTTTCAGAGAAGCGCCAGATGACGCAGCAGGCCAGCCCAGAGCTGAATGCAACCAAGCCGGCGGCTGCATGGATTGGACCGAAGCGGTTGACCGCCATGGAGTCGAAATGCTGGTGCATGGGAGGTGAGACAGTGAAAATCTGCGGGACACGGGAGGAGTTCCTGGCCCATTTGATTGAATACTGCCGCAGTCGCCGTGAACATCGTGAGCATGAGGAGGAAGGCAGCAGAGCGCCGCTTTTGAAATCGTATCTATTGGAGGCGCCGGCCGCTGCGGATCCGATGGCCGTGTTTTCCCCGCCCGATACAGCTCAGCGACTGCAGCGGGTCGAGGAAGGCTTGTTCTGCATGGTCGAGGAGAATGAGGAGCGGGCCAAAGGATACATAGAGCATGTGTCGGGGCCGTATTGGCTTTTTTATTCCAACGAGCGCAGCAGTGACAGTGACCGCTTTGTGGAACGCTGGGTAAGGGGAGCACCCCAGGTGGAACAGCTGTGGATATCCGGCTTGCTTTTTCAAGCCCTGTGGGACTGTTGGCTGGTCCAACAGCACCAAGAGCACCGCTACATCCGCATGAGTTTCGACTTTCGTGATCTCTTTTCCGATCCGGACCTGCATGATACGGGCGACGGTGATCCAGAAGACATGCTCCGGGAACGCCGAGTGTCTCGGATCAACATCATGGAACAGAAACAGACACTGCAGAATACACTGCCCGCCCTGCAGAGAACGCTGTCATCCTTTTATGCCATCCATTCACTGCGTTTCCCGGCCCATCAAGGACGGGGCGGGCATGATGTCTATTTCAACGGCAAGGTGACCAATCGCAGCGATGATTTCATTGATCATCGCCGCCAGATCCGTGCCCTCTGTGGTATTTACGGAAATCTTACCAATATGCTGGAGGACTTGGTTCCATTCGGCGCTGGGGCCGAAGGTGACGCAGGGCAGCTGGGTCTTGCTGATGTCCGGGGCTCAGCTGTGGTGATACGCTTCGCAAAAGCGTTGGATCCTAACCGGTATCATCATTTCGTTGAACATGCCCTACGTGAAGGCCGAACGGAGTTCGCTCTCTGGGGTAATCCTGTGGTTTTGGATGAGGAGCATGTTCATTTCTACGGACTCGATATGTACTACTGGCAGGAAGTGTATCTGCAACTGACAGCGGACCGAATCGTCTTGACCATGCCCGGCCGCAGGGCTGCCGTCATTCACCGCTTCCTCACACAGCTGCAGATGCTTTTGGAACCGAATATCCGGGTCGATGTGGCAGACACGGATTTCGGCTCCCTGGCGGCTGCAGCGGTGAAAAAGGGGGTGGACGGCGATGCCTGAAGCAGGGCGTGAACTGTTGTGGGAGAAGAACTTGTGGCTGTGGATGGCCTCGCAAGGCAGCACCGCGCATCCGGTGCGGCCTATCCTATGGGAACGGGGCTACCGGATTGCGGCAGTTTCGCCTCGGCTGCCGGTGGCAGAAGCCGTGCTGGACACCATGGCAGCTTCCGGTTGGCCCGCGCTGGAATCTGTGCGGCCATTCCTGGTACTGCAGCGGCCCGATGACAGGCGGATGCTTCTGGTATATCTTCAGCCGCTGGCACAAGCGGTGGAGACAGTGGTTAAGGCGGAAATAGCGGCCTTGATCGGCCAAGAAGGTCTGCCCATGCTTCGCCCGGGCGCTTGGGCGGCCTCGGAAGCAGAAGGGGCTGATGTGCTCTATTGCTTCCCTGAGGAACAAAAGGATGCGGTGCTGCCGTGGATCGACGATGCGGCGGAACTGCTGCAGGGTGAAGCGCCTTCGATGCAGGTCCATGCCGCCAGTATTATCCGCCGCAGCGATGGGATCTTTTTGCGAGGCTATGGCAAAAAGCCGCTGTTGGCTGAAACGGACATTCCAGTCATCGGCCGGGATTGCCCACCGCTTTATTGGCTGCCCTGCGACGAGAAGGCGGCCAAGCCCGGCTCCTATGATGAGACCGTCTTCTGGGAACGGATTCGCATTCGGCTGGCCGCTTGGCTTGCCCAAGTGCCGCAGGCCGGTTCCATGCGCATCGCCGTGGACAACCTGCTGCAATCCATTCAGCCACTGTGGCCTGCTTGGAAGGAAACCGATCACAAGGCGCGGCTGCGGCTGCTGGCAGCCGGCTGGATGCGGCAGCTCCTTGATGAACTGCGGCGTTCCAGCGGTTTTACCATGCACGAGCAGGAGGGCGTGTTTGTCATGGATCCGCTGACGCAGACCCAGCGGGACCGAGTCCGTGCCGCCATCAGCTCCCGCGGCTTCCGGACGCGTACACCGAAGAAACCACAACAGCTGGAATTGGACTTTCGGAAGCGGTCCTAGTGGAGCTTGCGAGTGATTGGCAGAAAGTGCTGTGAAGCAGAGGAGGGAACCGTGCAATGCCGGAAGACCGGAACCGCTGCCCAAACTGTGACAGTGAACGCACTCGAGATTATGTGGTGGGCTTAGCCCTCGTTGCCGCAGGCTTTGTTTTCTGTGTCTTGACGGTTTTGTTGGTTACCATCGGGTCGAACCACACTGCAGCAGCAGTGACATTTGTGCTTTTCCTCGTCTGTGCGGTCACGGGGCGCCACGCCATGACCTATTCCCAATGCGATTTCTGCGGGGCTGTATGGAGACGGGAATAGCGGAGTGCTGCTCGATGGTCTATGCTCGGGCCCTTCCCGGAATCGTGGGATCGGTTTTGCCGTGAGGACAAGGCGGCGTCAAGGGTTTGTTGGGGTGGCAGCGATCTGAGGCCTTTGAGCTCGGTGTTGCCCAGTAGGCCCCATGGAACAAGACAAGGAAGGGATGTGTCCGATGTGACGCAGACGGAAAAGGACTATGTGGTGCTGCGGGAACTGGCAGTTAAGGTGCGGGAAGTCAGTGAAGATCCCCGTCAGCAGGAGCGGATCCAGTTGTGGAAGCAGGTGAATGGACTCAAACCAGTCCGCCCGATGGTTCTAATCGACCAGATTCCGTGGCACGAAATGAATGTGGATGATGAATTAACCCTCTTAACCCACGATCCCTTCTGCCGCAAGCTGGAATGGGACCTGCGCACCACCCTGTACAAATGGAATCACTTCCCTGTGGACATGGTTGTGCCATCGTACGTGGATATCCCCATGGCCATTTCGGGACTGCATTACGGTCTCCAGCCGCTGGAGCAGACAGCGGCCTTGGACGCCGCCAATGATGTGGTGGGGCATTTCTATCACGATCAGCTGCGGACGGAAGCGGATTTGGAGAAGATCAAGATGCCCCAGGTGGTTCACGACCGTGATCTGACCGCCAGACGCATGGAAATGGCCAGGGACATCTTCCAAGATATCCTCGCTGTCAGACCCCAAGGGACGGTACCGAACTTTGCTCTTTGGGACCGCATTGTGGAGTACCGGGGTGCGGAGGCCGTTATGTATGATCTCGTCGATCGTCCGGACTTCATACACAAGTTGGTGTCCCGCATGCAGCGGGCGACCTTGGCCATGGTGGATCAGTTAGAGGAACAGGGTCTGCTGCCCAAGAGCCAGCTGACTGTTCACTGTTCCGGAGCCCATAGCCATGAGCTGCCGGCATCGGGGTATGATTGCACCCAGCCCCGGATGCAGGATATTTGGACCTTCGGCATGGCCCAGATTTTTGCCGCCGTGTCCAAAGTGATGCATGAAGAATTCGATCTGCAGTATGCGGAGCCGTTTTATGCCCGTTCCGGCCTGGTGTATTACGGCTGCTGCGAACCCCTGGATGGAAAGCTGGACCGGGTGCGCAAGATACCCAATCTCAGGAAGATCTCCATCAGCCCGTGGGCGGATCCAGGCAGAGCGGCGGAACAGATCGGTGATTGTTTTGTCCTGTCCCGCAAACCCAGTCCGGCCTACTTGACCGATGATGGCTGGGATGAGGAAGAAATTCGACGGGATATCTCCTTTACCATGGAGGTCGCGACGGCCAACGGCTGCCCCTTGGAATTTATCCTTAAGGATATCAGTACTGTCAACTACAAGCCGCAGCGCCTGTGGCGCTGGAGCGAATTGGTCATGGAGTTGGTGCAGAACGGCGCATAGCGAAGCGTGACGGGCAGCCAGGGGAACATCACAAAGCGATGCCCAGCCGGTCTTTGGTTTGAACCTGCAGCGGCTGCGCATCGTTCTGCGTTATACCGAGGGTATGCCTTGTGTCTCGGGCAGGTCGGATATGTCCAGGAGGAACAACTGGTTGGATTGGCTGTCATGGGGATCGCCGCCGGTGAATAAGATCCACTGCCGGTCCGGTGTCACCTGCGTATGAAAATGGGAACTTTGGCCTCCGCCATAGGTGGGCCAAGTGCCCGTGAGGCGAACCCAGATGTCGCCGCCTTCGGGGTCGTGCACCGCTAGAAAATACATGTCGTGTATATGGCCGACCTCCCGTGTTTGGGCGGATCGCTTAGAGCCCCGCTGTTGATTTTCAAAAAACCACAGCCGTCCTTGGGGATCCCAGCCTGTGTGGGTATAGCCGAAATACTCCGGGAGCTTAAACTCAAATCGTCTATGGGTGAACGGATTATAAAGGCCGGCATAGACCCCTGCGGCGGAACCGAGTACTTCGTAGGCAAGCCCGGCGTCGGTGGCCAGATAGTGACACACGCTGCCTCCGCCGGTATCTTGAGTCCGCAGATGGGTGTACCAGCCTCCCTCTAGGCTTGTCCACAGCATACCGTTTTCGGTGGCTGGATGGCAGAAGACGACGTGTTCATTATCAAAGGGAAGAACATGATGAATGGGGCTGTTGATGCGGACTAACTCTCTGTGTTCTTCCGTGTCCAAGTGAAAGGCTGCCAAAACCGTACCCCGGGACAGGCAGCGGCTGTGCCGCGGCGCATGCTGTCCTGCCATCATTTGGTTAATGAAAATATCCCGATCGTGGTGAATGTAGATGAACCACTGGCCATCAGGGGTGACGCAGTTTTGGCCGATGGCCATGCGCGAATCGGGCAGCCGGAAGAGCAGACGCTCGCTTAGGGATTCCAATGCGACGCACCGTACGTCCGGACCGTCGAAATAGATCACTTCCTGCCGCTTTTGGTTGAGAACGCTGCGGTGGTCGAGGACCCCTGACCCTTTGTCAACGCACCATGGATACCAATGGGTATCAGGCGAGGTTGCATTGGTGATCTGCACGCTTTCACCGCTGGACAGTTCTAGACGATGCAGTTGCACTTCGCCTTGGTCAGCGTGGTGAAATATGAGATAGCGCTGATCTCTTGTGATCGACGGAATGAAGTAATAGAGCGGATAATTGTAACCGGGCAGATTGGTTAACTGCACCGCTTTGCGCCCGGTTTCAGGCGCGGAGACGGTAGGAAACTTGTCGTGTAACTGCAATGCGTCATCCCCCAGTTCATGGCCGTATTGTGTTGCAACGGCGGCTGCGTTCTTAAAACGCCATGCGCTCCCAACCCCTGCTGTCAGCCGACACAGGAGGGAGCCCCAGAATTTCTCGGGCTGTGTCCACATAGTAGCGGTAATTGTCTATGGGTGTGCCGTTGGGGATGCGGTGATCGAGGCCGAATACGGTTCCCGTTTGGGCTGTCAGGGGCTGCATCTTATACTCTAATTCCTGGCGGATTGCCTCCTTGTCCTGACGGAGAACATGTTTGTCGATACCGCCTTTGTAAGCCAGTTTCGTACCATACTTGCGGCGGCATTCTACGATGTCCATGGCTGCTGCGGGTTCCATGGGATACATCACGTTGACGCCGCAGTCCAGGAAAGCATCCATGACCGCATTCATATTGCCGTCGCTGTCCTGGGAAAAGAGCTTTGTACCCCGCTGGGAAACGAGATCCCATGCTGAGCGGTAATAGGGTTTGAGAAATTCTGCAATGGTATTAGGCCCGATAAGACACCCGGATTTCCCGGCCATGTCCTCATGGATGTGCAGATTATCGATGACGAGGTGATCGGTGATCCGTTCCAATACCTTGACAGCTGTGTCGGACGCCGTGGCGAGCATATCCTGCATGAGGTCTGGTTGATCATAATAGCAGAGGCAGGTGTACTCCTCGCCCATCAGCTGGCGGGGAAAATCAAAGCCTCCGGGGATGCCGGCGGTAATGAGGTGCCCTTGCTTTTGCAGGGTTTGGGCAGTCTCCACCTGCTTCCAGTCGATGCGCTGCTCATTGAACGTAAACAACGGCTTGACCTTTTCCCAACTTTCCCAGTCTTTGACGGGGTGATCCTGGGGAAGCGGCAGCGTGGCAGACTTCTTATACAGCAGCATGGTGCGGCCCAATTCATCCTTGGTCAACACGTGATCTGCCGTTTCTTCCAGCACTTGCGGTTTTTGCCCGCCCTGGCGGCCGGTATGGCCGCCGCAACTGGCCCGGGGAACATAGTCCCAGCAGAACGCCGTCATGGCAATCTCATCTTCCGACGCTCCCTGGCTGCGCCACTCCTCTTCAAGTCCGATCAGGGGCCCGAAGAGCTCCACAAACATCGGCCGCTCACTTTCTCCGAATGTCATCAATTCAATGTATTCTTCCCTTGTCCAACGCACCGGCGCATCACCTCGCAACATAATGTGGAAATCGGCAGAGGCGGCAGGAGAAGAGCTACCTGCCGCCTCTGTATGCCGTGTTCGGAATATCGCGGCCTTTAGAGCTGCAAGCCGCTATTCTGCAAAGAAGACCTGGGCGGGATTACGGTTCATAGTATAGGTGGAATCCCAGCCCCAGAAACCTGTTTCCGGCACATTGCGCAGGTTGTCTTTGGCGATGATCGGATGGGGGATCATACCCACTGTACCAATCATCCAGAGGTTTTCGGCCTGCGCCCGCAGGATGTTTTTGCCCAGTTCGAGGCGTTTATCCGGATCGGGCTCCCGCAAAGCCTGTGTCCACCAGCGGTTGAGCTGCTTGATGTCTTCCGGAGGCTTTTCGCCTTCGCGGCCGTCGGTGTTAATCCAAGTTTCCCAAAGCGGCCAATGTGTCCGTTCCCAACCGGTATTGCTGGGTACCAAGTAATAGTTGGCCTGAATGGGATAGAGACCATCACTTTCGCGTCCGCCAATCCAATTGCTTGCATCCATGAGATTGGCAGCGGTCCGCTGGCCTTGCAGTTCTCCGGAGATGACCCGGGAGCGGACGTCTAGCCCCACTTCCTGCCAGTATTGGACGGCCAATTCTACCACAGGGGTCCTCGGTATTACGACATCGGGATATTCCATGATGACCGTCAAGCGCTGGCCATCGGGACGCAGTCGGTAACCTTCGCCGTCTTTCTCGTCCAGGCCCATAGCATCCAACAGCTCGGAGGCCTGCTCTGGATCATAATCAGCGTAGGCAGTGGCAAATTCCGGCTCGTAATAGATACTGCTTTCCAACAGGGTGAACTGCCGGGGGGTGCCTTGGCCGAAATAGACCACGTCGTTGATCTCTTCCCGATCCAGTGCCAGTGACAGCGCTTGACGGAAACGGACGTCCTGGAAAATGTCCCGCATGACAGGATCGCTGTGGGTCATATTGACCATGAAGAAGACGGCATTTCCAAAGGTGGTATCCCAGAGAATGGTTCTGTAGCTACCTTCCTCTTCGGCGCCCCGGTACAGGGGATAATTGGCCAGCTCCGTATTGCGCCCTTCGAAATCGATGGCGCCGCTCATGATCATACCCTGTACCACTTCGCTATCGGCAACGATTTCGGTGTTGATACCGTCCAGATAAGGAAGCTGGTTGCCTTCGGTATCGACCTGCCAGAAGTAGGGATTGGGCTTCCATGTTCTCCGATCTGACGTCAGAGTGTCAATGACCCAAGGGGTCAGAGCTGGTCGATCTTCGCGAATGGGGTTGCCCCAGATCGCGTCGTTCTTGTACCCGAAATATTCATACCATTCCTCATAACCGGCGTCTTCCACCATGGCTTGAAGCTCATCGGCATCAGCAAAATCGGGGTGAAATTGGCTGAGGAAGTGTTTCGGCTGGAACAAATTGGTGCCTTGGCCGTGAATCACTTCATTCTGAAAGAACGGCATGGCTGTTGGGAAGCGGAACTCGACTGTGTAGTCATCGATGGCCACCACTTCCACGATCTCCCCTGTTTCAGCATTGCGCCATGGTGATCCGATGGTGGGTGTCAGGTCCTCGTTCAAGAGCATGTGTTCATACCAAAACATGGTGTCTGCAGATGTCAGGGGCTCACCATCCGACCATCTGAGGCCTTCTCGGAAATGCAGCGTCCAGGTGGCCGTGTCTTCCGATGGAACTAGGTCCTTGGCCACGTGGGGGACAATGTCCGACAGGTCGGCGTTGGGTTTAATGGGCGACGGGAAAATGGAAAGCAGAGTATCGCCGCCGGCTGCAGTGGGAACGGTAGATGTTGTTCGCACGACACCGCCATAGCGGCCGATCTCTTCTGCCGGCTCGACCACATAGACATCTTTGGGCAGGCGTTCTTCGACAGGGGGCAGTTCGCCGGCGGCGACCATCTCGGCAAAGGTGGGCGATTCCTGAAATGTCTCGGGTATGGCCCAAACTCCACTGCTGAGAACAAGGATCATGCAGATGCTCAATAGGAGTACATTTGTCTTTGGCATACGCAACCTCCATTCAATTTTAAGATATACAAGTTTCCGATGGCCTGGCTCAACAGCTTTTTGATATCATCCCCGTTCGTGGCTGGATGCACGGCCGATCTGCCTATCCTTCTTATCCGCTTTCCTTAAGCCGGCACTATTCTACGGAGCGGTTTTTCGAGGTGTCCGACAGAAGTCGAGCGTTTTTAGGCAGCTTTGGACAGCATCCGTGGCCATTGCCGTTTCGGCTGTTCATAACAAAAAAGCTAATAATATGTTACCACGGATTTTTGTAATGTAAATTAGCTAGAGAGTTTTTTCGGATCTTGCAGAGCTCCATGAACTAGCCAATAGCTTCCTTTCCCATGACGGTACAGAAGGGTCTCGCTTCGAGATGATGAGGCAGAATCGTGGAAGCTTGGTGTGTTAGGTGCCGGAATGCCCAGGAACAGAAGCCCTGTCTTCACGCTACGTGCGGGACGCTTTGGGTCGAGACGGTCAGCAGGTGCGGAGAGGATCATGGTGGCTGCCGAACACAGGGCAGGGGTTCGCCTATGACCGGCCACCACAGCGCAGATTAAAGCAGTCGCGACTGTGAAGCAGGGAAGGGCACAAAGAATATCGAAAAACAAGGCATTAGTAATATATTGGAAAATCTCTGTGGTGACACAACGGAAACCGTAGTTGATCATAGAGCGCTGGAGAGAAGTGGACGTCGATGTCCGGCTCGAGCTGATCTCCGGTGAGCTTCGGTCTGAACGGGCCCCGGCGAACATGATTGAAGTCAGCGGCTGGCACGGAGACTTTGTTACGGACATTGAATTTCCGTCCAATCCGCGGGACTTTGTACCGCATCGAGACACCGGCGGCATGAATCTTTGGCCTCTGTGGGGGATGTGGTACCATGCCGACGGTGAGTCGGGAGAGGGACCGCCCGAGCTAGTCCAAGATATGCACGGCATTTGGCAGGAGCTAATGGTGGAGCCCGACGACGAGCGCCGCGTGGAGTTGGGCAAGGGAATTTTGGCGATCCAGGCCGAGCAACTGTGGTCCATCGGCACCGTCGGCAAAACCCCGTATCCCCTCATTGTCAATAAAGATCTCCGCAATTTCTTCGACGAAGGGTATTGGGTCTGGGGCCTATGGTGGAGCTCCGGCAGCGACCCGGAACAACTGTTCTTCGACCGCTAGTGTCAAACCGGATACCACTTGGAGCAACTGCAGTAGTCATCGTGAAGGCCCTGGCAACAGGGCCTTCACTGCAAACAGAAGAGGAGGGACGAACCATGAAGAATGTCGGTGTTATCTCGTATCTACTGCGTCACCATCCCACGGCCATGGCCATGGAGATTTTGCGGGACATGGGATTTTCCTGTGTGGAACTGGACTTTCGGCACAGCGATGGCCTCTGCGATTACACCCAGGCCGATGCGGCCGATGCCGAGAAGGTACGGTCCTTGGTAGAGAGCTATGGCATTACACCCTTGGCCTACTGCGTGGGCGGTTTCAATGCCGACCGGGCGGTGCATTTGCGCCGGGTCTTTGAGTTTGCCAAGGGCTTGGGTGTATCCACCATTACAGGGGTCTTATCCCCGGATGTCTTGGAACCGTTGGACGCTCTCTGCCAGGAATATCAGATTCGCTATGCCATTGAAAACCACAAAGGCGATGCCTTTGAAAACGCCGGGCATTACCTGGAGCGGTTGAAGGACTGTTCTCCCTATATCGGGGTGAATGTGGACAGCGGCCATTTTGCCACTGCCGGCCTGGATCCCGTGGATGAGATTCGCAAACTAGAAGCTTTGGGCGGACGGATCTACCATGTCCATTTCAAAGATTCCGACCAGCGGGTGGACTTCGGCCAGGGAGATGTGGATTTAAAAGCCGTCTACCAGGAGTTGCAGCGGCAAAACTACGACGGCATGATCTCCATTGAACACTACGAGTACCCCGAGATCACCGACGATGAATTGCGCCGAGGTTTAGCTGTGGCCTTGGATCATGTGAAAACCATCGTGGGTTCGTAAGGATAACCAGAGAGAGGGAGGAAACGTATGCAGCGCAACTACCGTGTGGGCATTATCGGATTTGCCCATATGCATATCAATCACGTGGCCGCCTTATTCGCCGAACATCCCCAGGTGACCATGGCCGCCTGCGCCGACACGAGACCGGATATACCCGAACGGCGGGAGGCACCCTATACCCGCCAGTGGAACCAGAAACACGCCTTGGAGGACATTGGTGTCCAAAAGGCCTACGACACCTATGAAGAGATGCTGGATGTTGAGTCTTTGGATCTTATCATCTGCTGTTCGGAAAACGACAAACACCCGGCGGTTGTGGAGGCCTGCGCAGAGCGGGGCATCCATGTCTGTGTGGAAAAACCCATGGCCATGGATTTATCCGGGGCGCGGCAGATGGTGCGGGCCTGTCAGCGGGCGGGTACGGCCTTGGCGGTCAACTGGCCCATGGCTTGGGAACCGGCGATCCGCCAGACGAAGAAGCTTTTGGATGAGGGGGTCATCGGCCGCATTCTGCAGATCAAGATGCGCCGGGGCCATACGGGACCGTTGGGAGCTGGGGCCGCCCATGCCGGCGTATCCGAGACCGCCGCGCCCATGACCGAAGACGAACTGTCGGCCACGTGGTGGCACCGGCGTTCCGCCGGCGGCGGCGCAATGCTGGATTTCTGCTGTTACGGAGCCATGGCTTCCCGTTGGTTCTTAGACGAACAGGCCCAGGGGGTCTTGGGCCTAGCCGGCAACCTCAACAGTCCCTGGGGTGATGCCGATGACAATGGTGTCATGGTGATCCAATACCCCGGAGCCATGGGCATTGTGGAAGGAACGTGGACCACAGTGGCACCAGGGATCCCGGGCGGTCCCGTGGTCTATGGCACCCAAGGCACTCTGGTGGTGGGGGGGCAAGACGGGGAAACCTGTATTCGGGTGGACACAGCCTCGGGCAGCACCACCCATGCCTGCCCGCCCCTTCCGGAGGGGCGGCAGCAGATATCGGAAGAACTGATCCACCATCTTGACACCGGTGAACCCCTGCATCCGATGGTGGATGCCGCCCTCAACGTTGAAGTCATGGCCATCATTGATGCGGCCCTGCGTTCGGTGGAAACTAGAAAGCAGGAACAGCCCCTGAACGAGCATTGGCAGCTGGGATAAGAACGGGCAGCGGCAAGACAGAGAGGAGTGCGATAGAATTGAAACCACTGAGGACAGCGATTATCGGGACCGGGATGATTGCCCACTTTCACTCCGATTCCTATCATAAGATTGACGGCAAGACAGGGGACATCCAGATGGTGGGCCTCTGCGACATCGTTCCCGGAAAGGCCCAGGCCTTTGCCGAAGCCCAAGGCTGGGAGCGCGCCAAGTGCTACGAAGACTACCGGGAGATGATCGAGGATCTGGAGATTGATGCGGTGAGCATCTGTACGCCCAACCGGGTCCATGCCGATCCCGCTATCGTCTGTCTGCGGAATGGGATTGCTGTCATGCGCGAAAAGCCCATGTCCTATACCCTCCAGGAAGCGGTGGACATGGCCAGGACAGCCAAAGAAACCGGGAACATGCTCACCATCGGCTTCCAACCCCGCTATGATCCCAACAGCGCCGTGCTGGAGCGCATTGTCCAGTCGGGACGCTTGGGCCAGATCTATCACGTCGAAACCGGAGGCGGACGGCGCCGGGGCATTCCCGGCGGCTCCTTCATTAAAGCTGAAGAAGGGGGATACGGAGCTACCAATGACATCGGCTGCTATGCCTTGGACATGGTCCTAGCACCCTTGGGGTATCCCAAGCCCTTATCGGCTACCGCCCAGACGAGCAACCACTTCGGCAAAACGCCGGCAGTGGGCCAAGCCGGGGGCGATTGGGGGACGTGGACGCCCGATGAATTTCAAGTGGAAGACTTTGCCACGGGCTATGTCCGGTTGGAAGGGGACATCAGCCTCGTGTTCCGAACGGCGTGGGCCATGCACATGGATAGCCTGGGCCATACCCTGTTCCTAGGCACCAAGGGCGGTCTCAAATGCCACGACGGAGGCCTGCGGGAGATGACCCTCTATCAAGACTTAGATACCGATCTGCAGACCCAGAGCCCGGTGTCGGCCAAGAATGGCGATGTGGATATCTTCACGGCGAAGATCGACGACTTTGTCCGGGCGGTAGTGGAAGAGGACACAGCACCCATTCCGGGGGAGACCATCGTCTATAACCAAGCTATCATTGACGGTTTGATGCGTTCGGCTGCCCAAGGAAAGGAAGTTGCCATTGATATTCCCGCCATCTAGACAAAACCCTTACGTGGTCCCTGAGACAAGCTTTCGTTGACTTGGCCTCGAAGCTCCGGCGGTTGCTGCTGTGCGGTTCGGACCTTGCCGCGGCAAGGCGCGGAACGGTCCGTCCGCAATCATCGCGGGTGGATCATTTCGTGAAATCGCTATCGGCTTTTGCGCCCTTGACCTGGTGTAGGGGTAAACGGACGGATGGCCGCCGAAATCTAGGCGGCCATTGGGCAGGGCATTGGGGATCCTAAAGCGAATGGATGCAACAAACCATGTCCCCATGTGGAAAGGATGAACGTTATGTCGATTATCAGGGCCCAAACGCCCTATGATTTCGAGCGCCGCCTTGAAGCGCTGCGTCGGACCAAGGAAGCCCAAACCCAGGAAAAGCACCGGGTCATTGGTTCCATGGATCACGACGATTGGGCATTGATCCTGCCGCCGGAAGAACGGCGGGAGATGGTGGAGACCATCAGCGGATCGGGCATGCCCATCAAGGATGTGCGCTTAACCGGGGTGACCATCGAAAGCAATCACCCATCGGGCGGTTTTTTTGGCCCGAGCATCACCGGCCGGAACTTCCGTTCCCTTCTCGAAGCCCATCCGACCTATGTGGATCCCATGAGTTCCCTGGCCGGCGGATATATGGTCAACTTTGGTTCCTATCGGGATGTGGGTTGGAATCCAGACTTCAACTATGATCATCTCCGTCCGGATCAGGAACGTTACCAGCTGTTGCCGGGTATCGGCGCCACCCAGCACTTCTGTCAGGACCTTGGGATCGGTCTGCGCAAGGGTTGGCAGGGCATTTTGGACGAAATTCGCCAATACCGTGATTGGCGGGGTGACACCGCCCGGGATTTCTACGATGGTCTGGAACACGTCGTCGTAGGGATCCAAGACTGGATCCGCCGCACGGCGGAGGACGCGAAGCTGCAGGCGCAGACTTGCAGCGGTGCCCAGCGGGAGAACCTAGAAGCCATGGCCAAGATCAATGCATCCTTGGTCACCGAAGCACCGCAAACGTTCCGGGAAGCCTGCCAATGGATTCTCTGGTTTCAGATCATCAGCCGCATGTACAATGGCAGCGGTTCCCTGGGCCGCTTAGACGACCTCTTGCTTCCCTTCTATGAAAAAGACAAGGCCCAGGGTCTGCTCGACGATGAAGAAGCGTCCTTTCACATTGCTTGCCTCTTACTGCGGGATACGGCCTATCTGCAGGTGGGCGGTGTCGATCCCCAAGGACGGGATACCACCAATCCGGTGTCCTATCTCATTCTGGAAGCGGTGCACCAATTGAAGATTCCATCCAACTTAGGGGTGTCGGTGGGCGAGGCCATTGATCCGGGCCTGCTGCGCCGAGGTGCGGAAATTATGGTGGAAGATAGAACCGGCATTCCCAAATTCCTCGGCCATGACCACTGTATTGAGGAATATACCAAAAATGGTCACCCCATTGAGTTAACCCGCCAGCGGGCCTATTCGGGTTGTCATTGGTACGGCCTTCCCGGCCGGGAGTATACCATGATGGATACGGTGAAGATCAATCTGGCTGCGGTCTTGGATGTGGCCCTCCAGGATATGTTTGAAAACCCAGACCAACCGCCGGCTATGGATCGGTTGCTGCCGTTGTATGAAACCCATCTGCAGCGGGCAGTGGAGACCATTGCCAAGGGACTGGATTTCCATTGCCGGCACATGCAGGACGTGTTCCCGGAGTTGGTCATGGATTTGCTCTGCTACGGACCCATTGAAAAGGGAATGGATGCTTCCTATTACGGTGTTGAGTTCTATAATCTTTGCTTGGACGGGGCGGGCCTGGCCACCACCGCCGACTCTCTGGCCGCCTTGGATCAGCTGGTGGAGACCGAAGGGCGGTATACCTGGGAGGAGATCCAAGAACAACTGGCCAACAATTGGGACGGCGAGGACGGCGAAGAAATCCGGCAGCGCATGGCGGGCATCGATCGCTTCGGTTCCGGCGGTTCCTTAGCCGATGGCTACGCCGAGGAAATTGTCCGGACCTTTACCCGCTTAGTCAAAGAAAGACCTACGCCGGACGGGCGCAGCATGGTGCCGGGCCTGTTTTCCTGGGCCAACACCATTCCCATGGGAAGGCAGCTGCGGGCCACGCCGAATGGCCGCCGGGATGGCGAGCCCATTTCCCACGGAGCCAATCCCGATCCGGGCTTTCGCCGGGACAACGCGGCCACCGCCCTGGCCGCCGCGGTGGCGGCTGTCCAGCCGGGCTTCGGCAACGCAGCGCCTCTGCAGATCGAGTTGGATCCGTCCCAAGTTTCCGATGATGACAGTGTCGACCGTATTGTGGACTTGATTAACGCGCACTTTTCCTTAGGAGGGACCCAGATCAACATGAATGTTGTGGATAAGGAGAAGGTCTTGGAAGCCCATGCCGATCCTGCCAAGCATCTGGATCTGGTGGTGCGGGTCACCGGGTTCAGTGCCTATTTTGCCAGTCTGTCTCCGGAGTTTCGCCAGCTCGTGGTGGACCGGATCGTGGGGTTGAAGTAGATGCGGCGACCGCAGCGAACCAAGCCATCGGCGGCAGCATCCCTGCCCCGTCAGCTTCTCTCTCAAGAAGGATTGATTTTCGATCTGCAGCGGGCCTCGACCCATGACGGTCCGGGCCTGCGCACCACGGTGTTCTGCAAGGGCTGCCCGCTGCAGTGTCTATGGTGTCATAACCCGGAGTCCATTTCGCCGCGCCCAGAGGTGCTGTATACGGCGGCCCGCTGCCGCGGCTGTGGCCGCTGCCTGGCAGTTTGTCGCAGCGGAGCCATCGGAGAGGACGGTCCCGCCCACCGGCGCCAACACCTCTGCACAGCGTGCGGTGCCTGCACGGAGGCCTGCGCCGGCGGCGCCCTGTATTCGGCGGGGCGGACGGTGACGGTGGCCGAGATCTTGGATCAAGCACTCCTAGACGCTCGCTTCTATGCCCAATCCGGCGGTGGTGTGACCATCTCCGGAGGCGAGCCGATGCTGCAGCCTTCGTTTACGGCGGCGTTGGCGGAAAGCCTCCATCGTTTGGGGATATCTGCTGCGTTGGATACCTCCGGTTTGTTTTCTTATGCTGCCTTGGAACCGATACTGCCCTTTTTGGATTTGATACTGTTTGATCTTAAGCACATGCATTGGGAAACGCACCAACGGTTGACCGGTGTGTCCAATGAAAGGATTTTGATGAATCTAGAAGAGCTGGCCAA
>PUOC01000228.1 GCA_003551965.1 Clostridiales bacterium
CGGAGTTCAGCAATGTGACTCGCCGCGGCGGGCGGTTCCCGCGGAACACGCAAATCAGTGGTCATGGAGGTTGCTATGTATCAGAAGACGGTTTTACCCAATGGAATCCGTGTTGTAACCGAGCATTTACCCCATGTTCGGTCTGTATCCCTTGGTATCTGGTTTGAAACGGGCAGTCGCGACGAAGACATGAACCAGCGCGGATACTCACATTTGATTGAACATCTTGTCTTTAAAGGCACCCGTAGATACACGGCCCGCGATATCGCCGAAATTATGGACACCAGCGGCGGTCATCTCAATGCCTTCACGGGTAAGGAACACACCTGCTATTATGCAAGAATCTTGGATGAACACTTTTCGCAAGCGGCGGACATTCTCACGGAAATGCTTCTGCATTCCACCTTTGATGCCCGGGAAATCCAAAAAGAACGCGGTGTTATCCTTGAAGAGATCAAGATGTATGAAGACACACCGGATGAGATGGTTCATGATCTTTTCTGCGAAGCACTGTGGCCGAACCATGCTTTGGGAATGAATATCTTGGGTACTCGGGAGAGCATTTCAGGAGTTGGACGAAGCGAACTGTTGGAGTTTGTCCGCTCCTATTATTCGGCGGATCGATTGGTTATCGCCGCAGCAGGTAATATTGATCACCAGCAGGTGGTGGATGAAGTGGCCGGTGCATTGGATTCGTTGAACCACCAGTCGCCGAAAACGAGAGAAGCTCCGAAAACACAGGCCGGACAGACCATCGTAAAGACTAAAGATACAGAGCAGGTGCATCTTTGCGTGGGCGGTCCAGGCCTTTCCCGCAATGACGAACGGAAATATGCCCTCTACATTCTTGATACCATCACTGGCGGCGGCATGAGTTCCCGCCTGTTTCAGGAACTTCGTGAAGAGCGCGGGCTTGTGTATTCAACGTTTTCCTACCATTCTTCTTATGCTGACACAGGCAGCTTCACGCTATACGCAGGGTTTAGCCCTGAGCATTACCAACAGGTGCTAGACGTCATCCGGCAGGAATTACAGAGTTTAGCTCGGGAACCCATCGGCGACAAAGAGCTGGAGCGGGCCAAGAGCCAGTTGAAAGGCAGCTTGATGCTGTCCTTAGAGAGTACAACCAATCGTATGACAAGACTGGCTCGGGGTGAGATGAGCTTCGGTAAGCTCCATGGACCCGACGAGATCGCTGAAGCCGTGGATGCAGTAACGAAGGAAGAGCTGTTTGCACTGTCACAGGAACTGTTTGCCAAGGATAATCTGACGTTGGCCGCTATCGGCCCTATGAATCAAAGCCAGGAGGGTTTCCAGACATGGCAGAAGATCGTCTAGCCCGGATATTTGCTTTGCAGAAGAAGTTTGATGACGAGTTGGCCGCAAAGCGAGGCCTAGACTACGATCTCAGCACTTGGATGCAGAAGGAAACACTGGCCATTATCTCGGAGTTGGGTGAAATGTTGGATGAAGTGCAGTTTAAGTGGTGGAAGGACCCCGAGCCCATTGACACTGTTAAGCTGCGGGAGGAACTTGTGGACGTACTGCATTTCTTCGTGAGCATGTGCATCAAAGCAGGCGTGGGTCCGGAAGACCTGTACCAAGCTTACGTGAATAAGAATCAGGAAAACTTCCGGCGGCAGCGAGGCCAAAGCCGAGCCGGTTATTCATGGGATTAGACGGACACGCACTTTTTTGCTATAATTCTATGTATGTTCCGCGCATAGGGAGATACCTGGGGAGGTATTCGCTTTATGCGCGTTGTTTTTTTGCTGATCGGGGCAATCTGCGCCGTATTCTGCAGTGGTGGGGCACCGGCTTGTTCCGCCTCAGGACCCTGGACCATCTCCTTGGTTAGCTGCGCAGAAGACAACGGGGCTGGCCTGCTCCTGGAAGGGCAGCTGCCCGTATTGCTGCCGTTGACCGACCACCACTGGGTGGAAGGGCAGCTTCACGGCCAGGGCCGCACCTGGAATCTTTCGGACATACAGTGGCACTTCGAAGGTAATGACTCCCTGCAGGGGCTGTCGCTTGTCTATGGCGGCCCGCATACCACAGCACAGGACCCCTATCGAATGCTGCACCGGAGCCGCTATGGCCAGGATTCGCTGGCCTTATTCGGACGCAGCGGCTGTCATCATGCGGCCGTGGGGTGGCGAATTCCTGCACGCGACCATGTGAGCATGAACATGGCCTACCTGCATCGCTGTGGTGCCGCATTGGAATACGCGGTGCTCGGCTACCGGGCACCGTGGCAGTGGGTGTCTGACTGCTATCAAAGTCGCAGGGGCGTCGTGGGGAGCGGCCGTTGGTTTCTGAATGGAGGTAACTGGGTTCTGCAACTGGCGTCATCGATTCACCTTTCGCACTGGGATATCGCAGGATATACCGGCCAAAGAGCCGTTTTGGGAACCGCTGGCAGTCTCCAATGGGAGACGGCGGCAGCAGCAGGGGAGGTCGAGGTCTTGATCTCTCCCGACGGGCTTCATTCGCCTCTAGGGGGGAACTTTCCAATACCCGAAGATCGAGTGGGAATACGAGGACAGAAGCATGTTCACGGTTCTGGTTGGACCCTAGGCCTTGATGCAAGAACACTCACAAACTATGATGGCTCCCGCCGTTATCTGCGGCGCTGGTGGGAACTGCAATGGGGGGAAGACCCTGCGTTGGAATTGTCTCTGCGAAGACAGCCGACCCCTAACTTCATTGCAGCGCTTAGAGCCGGCCGCCATGGGTGGCGCTTTGATCATGCCCAAAAGCAGTTTCGGTGGAAGGTCGCCTTTCCCCAAGCCTACTTACGTTTCGACGCTGCTGCTGATGGACGTCTGCGTCTGGAATGGAGATACATGGCCGGTTTTCAGCCGCATGTCATTGGCAAGTACAATCGAGTCACAGCCGATCACGATCTCTATGCTGCAGTTTCCTTGAGCCGGGGAAGGTGGGACCTGCGTTTGTCTGTCGGCACATACGATCGCGGGCGCCTGCTGAGAAATTGGCCGCAGCACAGACGGTGGCAGGTTGAGGTTGAGTACCGCTTTTAAGGGCATTGCTGCATCGGCGGTTATCTCTCTGGGGCCGTTCCCATCTCCCTCGTCTGACACTGGTCATATCTGTGATGCCCCAGTTCCATGCTGGGGCAGACCGCAAGAAAACGCCGGCAATACGGGGCAAGATGGTGCGCGATGACTTTTGAGGGCAGGAAAACCCAAGGCCGCTCCCGAACAAAAGCAGATGCCTTGGTTGATCGTTGATGCTTCAGGCCCGCAACGGGGAAGGGCGGTCGATACTTGAAAAAGGCCTAGAGGACTGCAATGGCAGCCTTTTTGCGGGGCAAACGGGAGTTTGGCGCCCGATCGCGTCGGTGTAAGAACGACCGCAGATGCCTGGGACTTCGAGGCTGGCGCAGCTGCGGATACGTGGAGGGATTGCTGAATGATACGAGTACTGATCAATGGGATAGCGGGGAAAATGGGACAGGAAGTTCTGCGAGCCGTTGAAAGTGCTGCTGATATCAAGCTGGAGGCTGCTGTTGATCTGAAACCACTGCAGCGGAGCGATTTTCCAGTGTACCAGGACCTGAACCAAGCGCTTTTGCAGGAACGTGTGGATGCGGTAATTGACTTTACTCGGCCTGATGCCGTACTGGCAAACATCGAGACATGCCTGCAGCACCGTGTGCCTGCAGTGGTGGGCACCACGGGCCTCACAGCAGAGGAGCTTGAGGACATAGACAAGAGAGCAGAAGGCACCGATTGGGGTGTGTTGGTGGCACCGAACTTTGCCATCGGGGCGGTGCTCATGATGAGATTCGCTGCTGAGGCGGCCCGCTTTTTCCCTGAGGCTGAGATCCTCGAGTTCCACCACCAGCAGAAACTGGATGCTCCTTCGGGAACGGCTTTGAGGACGGCATCCATGATTGCAAAGGCCCGGACGGAGCAGCCAGAGGGCTTGCGCATTGGCAGGGATGTTTCAGCGGAAGCAAGAGGTTGTCTGGCCGATGATGTGCCGATTCACAGTATCAGGCTGCCCGGTTATGTTGCCCACCAGGAAGTTCAGTTTGGCCTTCCCGGCCAAACGCTGACCATCCGTCATGACTCTACGCACAGAGAAAGTTTCATGCCCGGTGTCCTCCTGGCGATCCGCAGAATCGGAGAGGTGCAGGGAGTGGTGGTCGGACTAGAGCATCTCTTATTCTCGTAACGGGAGGAAATCGACGTGAAAGAGTGGAATATAGCTGTGGTCGGGGCCACCGGTGCGGTAGGCCAGGAGCTGCTGCAGTTGCTGGAACAACGGGCATTCCCCGCCGGAACTGTGAAACTGCTGGCGTCACCATCGTCGGTGGGCCGTCGCATCTCCGTTTTCGGTTCCGAATGGATGGTAGAGGCCATCAGTGCCGAAGCGTTCAAAGGAATCGACATTGCGTTTTTCTGTGCCGGCGGATCCATCAGCCGAGAGTGGATGGAAACGGCGGTGCATGCGGGCGCTTTATGCATTGACAACACCAGTGCGTTTCGAATGGAAGAAGCGGTGCCTCTCATTGTCCCTGAAGTGAACGGGGACCGTATTCCAGAACACGGTATTGTATCGAACCCCAATTGCTCTACGATCTTAATGGCATTGGCGCTGAAACCACTGGATGATGCCTTTGGCCTGCGCCGGGTAGTGGTTTCTACCTATCAAGCGGTGTCCGGTGCCGGAGCCAGAGCCATGCAGGAACTTGAGGATCAGGTGCGTTCGTACGTGACGGGCGAGTCCGCGGAAGCAAAGGTGCTGCCCGCAGCCGATGATCCAAAACACTATCCCATTGCCTTTAACGCGATTCCCCAGATCGACTCCTTTGGGGAAGACGGTTATACGAAAGAGGAATGGAAGATGGTCCGTGAAACCCGAAAGATCTTTGAAAACCCTGCGTTGGCCATTACGGCTACCACGGTGCGGCTACCCATTTTTCGCAGTCACTGCGAGTCGCTCAACATTGAACTGCGGCAGCCTGCAACGGTTCAACAGTGCTGCGCGTTGCTGCAACAGGCGCCTGGTGTGGAGGTCATGGACGACCCTTCCCAGCAGGTGTACCCAATGCCGCTTTATACATCCCATCGTGATCCTGTGTTTGTGGGCAGGATCCGCAAAGACCCAACTGTGGCGCATGGTATCAATCTTTGGCTTGTGGGTGACCAGATCCGCAAAGGTGCAGCCCTCAATGCCCTGCAGATAGCAGAAATTTGGTCCAATCGGAGGTCTTAGTGGTGTGAGCATGATAATCCAGAAGTTCGGGGGACAATCATTGGTCACGACCCAACAGCGCGAACAGGCTGCTTCCCAGGTTAAGCGTGCCTTGGATCGAGGCTTTACACCAGTGATCGTTGTGTCGGCCATGGGCCGCCGCGGTGATTCGTATGCGACCGACACCTTACTGGAAGTCCTGCAGTCGGTCAGGGCCAATCCCGATCAGCGTTCGGCCGATCTAATGCTGTCGTGTGGCGAAATTGTGGCAGCTTGTGTTTTTGCCGAAACGCTGGCAGCATCTGGTTTGGTTGCGGTAGCTTTGACGGCTTCACAGTGTTTGATAAAGACCGACGGACGCTACGGAGGATCGCGGATCCAAACGGTCGATACGGGGCGCCTCATGCGGGAGATACAAGCGGGCAAAATTCCTGTGGTTACCGGATTCCAAGGAGTATTCGACGATGGGGAAATCAGTACCCTTGGCCGAGGAGGCAGCGATACCACCGCCGCCGCGCTGGGAGCAGCACTGGAAGCAGAGTGGGTAGAGATCTTCACCGATGTCGATGGGGTGAAGACCGCAGATCCTTCAATTGTACCTGAGGCCGGTACCATTGATGCGCTGACGTACCAAGAAGTGGTCGAGCTGGCGCATCTCGGGGCTAAGGTGATCCATCCGCGGGCTGTGGAACTGGCTATGGAGAAGGGCATGCCGTTGAAGGTGCTGTCCCTTGAGCACAACGGGGGCGGCACGATTATCGGCGGCCGGGGACGATTACGCGTGCAGGGAACTGCGGCCATTGACGAACGCATCGTGGCTGGCATTGCCCATATACCCGGCCGGGCGAAGATTCAGATTGACGACGATGAAGACTTTAATGCATCAGGTATGGCACTTCAGGTGTTTGACAGCATGGCTGGCCAAGGCATCAGTGTGGACATGATTCAACTTTCTCCAGACCGCATTGGTTTCATTGTGGCAGAAGCCGACGCCGAGACGGGACGGCGTGTTCTCAGCCGACTCAAGCTGAGAGCCAGAGTGGACTCGGGGTTTGCTAAGGTGTCGGTGGTGGGTGCAGGCATGCACGGAGTCCCCGGAGTCATGGTCCGGATTGTTTCATGTTTGAGAAAAATTGGTGTGCCCATTCTCCAGACCACGGATTCGCATGCCAACATATCTTGCCTGATAACAGAGGAACATCTGACTGCAGCTGTGAGTGCGCTGCATCATGAATTTCAGCTGTAGGTATGACCGGCGAGCGAGAAGAGGGAGGAATGCTTCGTGGAATTTGGTCAGGTATTTACTGCCATGGTAACCCCAATGAAAGCGGACGGCAGTGTTGATTGGCAGCAGGCAGTGCATTTGGCAAAACGAATGGGAGAGAGTGGTTCGGACGGTGTCGTGCTGGCGGGAACGACGGGTGAATCGCCTACCCTGACATTCGAGGAGAAGATCAAACTGTTTGACGAAGTGGTGAACGCCGTAGGCGGCAGTGTGGAAATCATTGCCGGAACGGGCTCTAACAATACGGCAGAAACGCTTCGCCTCACTCAAGAGGCTGAGAGGGCAGGCGTCGACGGCATTATGCTGGTAACACCGTACTATAACAAGCCCAGTCAAGAAGGACTGTACGAGCACTTTAAAACGGTGGCTGAAGCGGCATCGCTGCCGATCATGCTGTACAACGTTCCGGGCAGGACCGGGGCTAACCTTCTTCCGCAGACCGTGAGCCGTTTGGCCAAGATCACCAATATTCGCGCCATTAAGGAAGCCAGCGGAGATTTGGACCAAGTTGGGACGCTCAAGCGTATGGTGCCGGAGAACTTCTTGATCTATTCCGGTGAGGACAGCATGACGCTGCCTATGCTTTCCCTGGGGGGAGCAGGCGTGGTTAGTGTGGCCTCGCATCTTGTTGGTCGGCGAATCAAGGAAATGATTGAATCGTTCTTGGCGGGCAAGCATCGAGAAGCTGCTTCCATCCATCGGGAACTCATACCCCTCTTTGATGTGCTGTTCTTGACGACGAACCCAGTCATGGTCAAGCGAGCCCTGAACTTGATGAACCTCCATACCGGACCGTTTCGGCTGCCGTTGGTTGAACCGACGGCCGAAGAGGCGCAGGAGCTCAAAGATGTCCTGGCCTCCTACGGACTCCTGGAGCGCCCCTAGCAGGGCGCTTTTTTCATTCGGTGATTCTGACTGTGTTTTTGATCGGGCCGCAGTTTGATTTTTTCCGGAATAACGGGTATAATTATAACAGCGAATCCTGGACGGAAGTGGCACGGATCCGGCTGCAGATTCATTATGGGCGGCGCATCCGGAAGAAGTGCAGTTTCTCAACGGATACAGTAATAGACAGAGAATAGATATCTCGGAGGTGCGTTTTTTTTTATGGCAAAAAAGGATAAGGTACGTATGATCTCCTTAGGCGGTATCGGCGAGATCGGAAAGAACATGATGGTGGTGGAACTCGGCAGTGACATCATGATCATTGACGCGGGCGTAATGTTTCCCGAGGATGACATGCCCGGTGTTGACCTAGTCATCCAAGACACCGCGTATCTGGTGGAAAATGCTAAGCGGGTGAAAGGCATTTTCCTAACCCATGGGCATGAAGACCATATTGGCGGCGTTCCGTATCTGCTGAAGCAGATCAATGTTCCCGTTTACGGGACACGCCTGACCCTGGGTCTGCTGAAGGTGAAGTTGATGGAACATGGCTTGGAGAAATCTGCTGAGCTGCGGGAGATTAAAGCTGGCGATCGCGTTCGCCGCGGGGCCTTTGACGTGGAATTTGTCCATGTAAATCACAGCATTGCCGATGTAGTGGCGCTGGCCATTCACACTCCGCTGGGTGCCATTGTCTATGCCAGTGATTTCAAGTTCGACCAGACGCCCATTGACGGTAAGGTAGCTGACTTCCACAAATTCGCTGATCTGGGCCGCAAGGGTGTTTTGTGTCTCCTTTCGGACTCAACCAACGCCGAGCGCCCCGGCTACACGGAGTCTGAACGGACAGTCGGCGAGACGCTGATGCAGATATTTACCAAATCGGAGGGGCGGATTCTTGTCGCCACGTTCGCCTCGAATATCCACCGTATCCAGCAAATTTTCGACGCCGCCCGTCGAGAAGGCCGGAAGGTGATCATTAACGGACGCAGCATGCTCAACAACGTGGATGTGGCATCCAAGTTAGGTTATCTTAAGATACCCGATGGAATCGTGGCCGATATCAACGAACTAGACAAACTTCCCGATGAAAAGGTGGTTATCATTACCACGGGCAGCCAGGGCGAGCCCATGTCCGGTTTGACGCGGATGGCAAAGTCAGAGCACAGGCAGATCGCCATTGGTAAGGGAGATACGGTGATTTTGTCGGCCTCGCCCATTCCGGGCAATGAGAAGTCCGTGGGTAAGATCATCAACCAACTGTTCAAGGAAGGGGCTACTGTGATCTATGAGCCCCACCTAGGCATCCACACTTCCGGCCACGGCAAACAGGAAGAATTGAAACTACTCATGAACCTCTGCAGGCCGAAGTATTTTGTACCCATTCATGGAGAGCACCGTATGCTCATGAAGCATGCTGAACTGGCAGAGAACGTGGGCATCCCTAAGGACAACATTATGATTACAGATATTGGTGTTGTCATGGAGTTCGATCAGAAAGGGCTGCGGGCCAAGGATCGTGTAACGTCTGGCCAGGTTTTCATTGATGGCTTGGGTGTTGGCGATGTGGGGAATATCGTTTTGCGAGATCGAAGGCAGCTGTCCACCGACGGTATTTTGGTTGTTGTGGTCACGATCAACAAAAAGACCGGCAAGGCGCTGGCCGGACCCGATATTGTTTCCCGCGGTTTTGTCTATGTAAGGGAGTCGGAGGAACTGATAGATGAGGCCAAAGATAAGGTGCGACAGGCGCTTGAAGCCTGTGAAAAGAACAAGGTTACAGAATGGGGCGTACTGAAGAACGCGGTGCGCGATTCGCTGAACCAGTATCTGTACGACAAAATCAAACGTCGTCCCGTTATTCTACCCATCATCATGGAAGTGTAGCAGCCCAGTTGGTGAAGGAAGCATGGGTGTGCTAAGGTTTTTTGGAAAGCTCCCAGCTCGGGAGCTTTCTGCGCGGCCGAGGGCAGCCGATTTGAACCCCTTCCATTTAAGTGTTGAAAACATTAGCAAGGCATAATACCTTTGGTGAGGGCAGAATGTAGCAGGAAACTTGAGCAGCAGGGCGAAAGTATGGAACGAAGGAGAAATAGGTATGGACATGAAGAGCCGTTGGAAGGATATCCAAAGCAGAATCGATCAAGCCTGCAGCCGCTCAGGAAGGGATCCCCGCGGGGTGACTGTGCTAGCGGTGACCAAGAACACGGACAATGACGGTATTTATGAAGCAGAATCACTAGGGATTACCGAAATGGGCGAAAACCGGATGCAGCAGGCGCGGCAGAGACTGCGGGCATTCCCGCACATCCGCTGGCATTTTATCGGCCCTTTACAGACAAATAAGGTACGCTATTGCCGGGACTTTGTCTTGATTCATTCCCTGGACCGCTGGAAGCTGGCGCAATCCCTGCAGAGCCGGGCGGAAAAGTGGGACAAAACAGTACATGTGTTGATACAGGTCAATCCTGCCGGTGAACCACAGAAACACGGCTTAGACATCCGGGAAGCGCCAGAGTTCATCGAGCAGGTAGTCGGCCAATATCCGCTTTTGAAGGTGGACGGTTTGATGGCGATGGCACCTTTTGTTGACGATCCGCAGGAGGTCCGTCCGTTGTTTCGTGAGGTTGCGAAACTGCAGAATCGTCTGCAGAGCAAAGGGTATGCACTGCCGGTTCTGTCCATGGGCATGACGAACGACTATGAAGTAGCTGTGGAGGAAGGGGCGACTTTAGTTAGGATCGGTTCTGCGTTATTTCGGGAGGAGGAGACGTAATGGCATCGGTGTTGGATAAGATGATGGGTCTGTTGGGTGTTCGCGACGAAGAAGAGGTTGAGGAGTTTGTGGTGGAGGAAGAAGACGAAGCCATGGAAGAACCTTGGAATCCTTCGATTTCGACGAGCCGCAGGGAAAGTCGGCAGCAGCGCCAGCGAGAGAAGTCACAGAAGAAGCGAGGCAATCTGATCAGTCTGCAGGGCGGGGCCCAGCCCCAAGCTCACATGGTTATTCTTGAGCCAGAGGAGTTTGAAGAGGTGCGCGGATTTGTGGACCTGCTCAAAAACAAGCGGGCGATTGTTGTTCGTCTTGAGAAGATCGATCGGGGCGAAGCCCAGCGGGTAGTGGATTTCATGTGCGGAGCCACCCATGCCCTTGAAGGAAACATGCGAAAACTAGGGCGCGATATTTTCTGCTTTGCGCCTTCCTCGATTGTTATTGAAGGCGATACGGAACAGGATCTCTTTGATCTGAGCAAACAGTCTTAACGCGTAAGGAGGGTTTTCCCTGTCACTTATTGCCATTGTCGATCATATGTTCGTAGTATACAGCTATATATTGTTGGCAAGAATCATTTCTAGCTGGCTTCCGAATTTGGATCCCAGCCATCCCATCGTGGAGTTCCTGTACCGCGCCACAGAGCCGGTCCTAAGGCCAATCCGGGAACTGCTCCCCAGGACGGGAATGATCGATTTTTCGCCGATTATTGCATTCTTCCTTATCCGCCTTGTTCGTCAGTTTGTGGTCCAGCTGCTGTTTCGTTTGACATTTTAGATAGACCTGGATGCAGTGTCGAGGTTTCGGGGATGCCGGTTGTCCCTATCGGCCGAAGTGAACGTACACTGCAAAGCTTAGACAGCCGGAGTCGCGGTATGTCTGGGAATGACACGGGCCGGTGGACATATGATAGGTGGCCTTCTCGGCCAGCCGCAGCGGCACCTACTACCGCAAAGGAGAGGATTTTCCTGTTAGATCGAGAGCAGCTGACGTCACATCTGCGAAGTGATGACGAATACTCTATAGGTATACAGATCATCGATAGTTCTGAGTTGGCATGGAAAACCAATCGCCCGCAGGTTACCGATTTTTTTGACCCGCACCAGACCAAAGTGGCGCGCAGTATCATCGACAGCATCCCCGAAGTCGCGGTTTTGATGTTCGGTGGATATAGAAAGGCAGAACGCAATCGGCTGGTCCTCTATCCGCAGATGTATCTTGTAGAATCGATTTCCAATCCAGTGTCGGTCTTGGAGGCCAAGGGCAATTTCAAATTTCAGGAAATCAGCCATCGCGATTGTCTCGGCTCCATTTTGGGAACCGGCATAAAACGTCAAAAGGTCGGCGACTTGATCCTCACCGAAACGGGCTGCCAGGCAGTGGTTGCTGCAGAGCTGACGGACTTCTTGCTGAGCAACTGGAACCAGATTCATCAAACTCCCGTGCATGTGGAAGAAATTGATGAAGGTCAGATTAACGTTGAACCGGAGCGGGTCAAGGAGATCCGTGCGACAGTACCTTCAATGCGGCTAGATGCCGTAGCGTCGTCCGGATTTGGCACATCGAGAACGCGGATGACACGGGACATCAAGGCAGAGCGTCTCAAGGTGAACTGGAAGGCCATCAAAAACCCTTCCCATGCTGTGGAAGAAGGCGACATCATTTCCATTCGCGGCCGCGGCCGCGTCGTGGTGGAGGAAGTGAAGGGAAAGACTAGAAAAGGGCGTCTCAGCTTATTGTTGAAGCGTCTGATGTAAACGGAGTGATTTTGGTGCTGAAACCGATTGATATCCACAATGCAGAGTTCAAACGTTCGTTTAAAGGGTATAACGAAGAAGAAGTCGACGCTTTCTTGGCGAAAATCGTTGGAGAGTACGAGAGTGTAATCAAAGAAAACCAGCAACTGCGCCAGCAGCTCAAGGAACTAGAAGACAGCAATCAAAAACTAGGAAGCCGTGAGCAGGATGTGTACCACCTCATTTCGCTTACGAAGGAGACTGTGGAGGAGGCAAAGGAAGTAGCCCGCAGTCAAGCGGAACAAGTGGTCGCGGAAGCCGAGCGCAAAGCTAAGGCCATTCTAGCTGAGACCGAAGCGAAGGAGAAGGAGTATCAGCGGAGGATCAGCGAGATGGCACGGCAGGAACGCGAGTTTAAGGAGCGGATGCGTGAACTCATGGAGTCTGTATGGCGGCAGATTGAGGCATCGAAGGCCGCTCCAGAGGTTCAGTCTGCTCAGCAGGACCAGGCAGACGGGGCGTCGACGGGATATAACAGTGATGATACTGTCCGGTCAACCAGAAGCTTTCAAGCGGAAAGCGGTTCCTATTCAGGTGAAGGTGAAGGCGGACAGACCAGGGTATACCGGGGTTCACCAGGCGGTTCGATTGACGAGTAGAAACTGTTTCTGCATATTATGGTCTGTTCTCTGACGCTGAACCGGCAGTCGCCGAGGTCTGTGGGAATGCAGTGCTTTCTTGCAGAACGGAGGGTACGACCGGCCTCAGGTGTTCTCTATGCTTGGCAGTGCGGAGCCTGTACAACGGCAGAGCGATGGAACCGCCGAAGGAGATTAACCCCGTCCCTAGAATTGGGCCGGGTTTTGTTTTGGGGCACGACGTGCTCAGCAGCCGGCCTGTGCAACAGGAACGCTGTGTATGAAGGAGAAACGAAGGATGAAGGAAACAAACGAAGAAGATCGGAATCTGAACCGTGTGGAGAAGAAAGTGGACGACATCGCCACCCAGATGCAGAAAATGTCTCTAGCCGAGTATGTGGCGATGCACCAACGGCCTTGGAGAATGCTGTTGATGAATTTTCTGTTCGGCATTATGCGAGGATTTGGTTTCGCCGTTGGTTTTACGATTGTCGGTGCTCTGTTCCTGTATTTCATGGGCAACCTAGCTGCCATGAATCTGCCGATCGTCGGTGAGTTTATTGCCGAGATCGCACAAATTGTACAGGATGAGCTGAACGGCCCGTCATTTTAGAAGGAGGTTACCCATGGACCAGCAGCGAACGCAGCAGCACTCGTTGAAGATTTTCGGAGCGACAGCAGCGGGCGTCTTCCTTCTAGACCAGATCAGCAAACATTGGGTGAAGCAGGTGCTTGCCAGTGGGGAAACCGTTCCTGTTATACCTTCTGTCCTATCCCTAACCCTGGTATACAATCCAGGTGCTGCATTCGGGCTGTTGGCGGGACAACGCTGGCTCTTTATCGCTGCTACGCTTCTCCTCTTTGCTGTTCTCTACTCTATGCGGGATTTTGTTTTGAAGCACATGCATCGTCTGCTGGCTGTGGCGGTGTTTGTGGGCGGGGCCATCGGCAATCTCTGGGATAGGATACGATGGGGTTACGTTGTAGATTTCGTGGATCTGGGGTTCTGGCCGGTGTTCAATGTGGCAGACGTGGCCATTGTAGTGGGCGCCGTTGTGGTGGCGTGGGAGGTTATACAGTATGAACGGAGAAGGCAGAACTCTTCACCGGCAAGTTGAGGCCGAGGATGCAGGCAGCCGTTTGGACAAATGGTTAACCACACATCTGGACACCACGCGATCACAGGTCAAGAGATGCATTGAAGAGCGATGGGTAAAGGTCAATGATGAAACCGTTAAAGCAGGTTACACCCTCCACGCCGGCGATAAGGTGGTTGTACGCATTCCGGAACCCGTATCCCTGGAAGCTGAACCGCAGGACATCCCGTTGGATGTGGTCTATGAAGATTCTGACCTGGTCGTTGTCAATAAACCGGCAGGTATGGTCGTACATCCGGCACCGGGACATCAAGGCGGTACACTGGTCAATGCCCTCCTGGCTCACTGCAGTGACCTATCTGGGATCGGAGGGCGCATCCGCCCGGGGATCGTCCACCGTTTGGACAAGGATACCACAGGCCTGATTGTGGCGGCCAAGAACGACCGCTCCCATCGCTGGCTGGCCGATCAGATTCGCAATCGGACTATGATACGAGTCTATGTTGCCCTGGTGTCGGGACGATTGAACGATGACAAAGGTGTCATTGAAGGCAATATCGGCCGTCATCCTAAGGACCGCAAACGTATGGCCGTTGTTGACGAGGGCCGGCCGGCGCGGACTTACTACCAAGTCAAGGAACGCCTGGCACGCTGGACCTTGGTCGAGTGTACCTTGGATACGGGGCGAACCCACCAGATCCGGGTTCATATGGCATCTATCCACCATCCGGTAGTGGGGGATCCTCTCTATGGCAGCAGCGCCGGGGGGCTTCATGCTCCACACCAAATGCTGCACGCGCAGCAGCTCCGTTTTATCCATCCCCATGGCGAATCCATGCAGTTTTGCGTTGACACGCCGCCTTCATTCCAAGCGGTCTTGGAAAAAGCACAGAGCAGCCCTTGACAAATGGCGGAGTTAGCAGTACATTTATAGCAGTGGTTTCCTTTAAAGACGTCCTGTGAGGCGGATAAGGAAAGTCGGCGGTATCGGCGCGCTTTCTATCCCTGCCCGGGATAGGAGCGCTTTTTGTTTTCGAAGGGGGGAGGGGTGTGAAGGAAAAAGCCCAAATAATGGATGGCGAAGGGATCCGTCGGGCATTGACGCGTATAGCCCATGAAATCATTGAACGAAACAAAGGTGTCGAGCGACTGCTTTTGGTAGGCATACAGACACGCGGTGTCCCGTTGGCCGAAAGACTGGCGCAGCGCATTGAGGATATCGAAGGGGAAATGGTACCCGTGGGTGTGCTGGACATATCTTTGTACCGTGATGATCTCAGTGCCATCGATGAACAACCGATTTTAAATGAGACGGAAATGCCGGTAAGCGTGAAAGGACAGAAAGTCATACTGGTGGACGATGTGCTTTATACGGGGCGCACAGTGCGTGCCGCTTTGGATGCGCTGGTCGACCAAGGACGACCGGAAAGCATCCAGCTGGCGGTGCTCATCGACCGGGGCCATCGCGAATTGCCCATCCGAGCCGATTTTGTCGGCAAGAACGTGCCGACGTCCCGTTCAGAGCTGGTTGCTGTCAGGCTTGAGGAGACGGACGGGGAAGAACGAGTGGTGATTGTAGAACGAGAATTCAACCTTTAATAAAGCCCCGAGAGGCTTCAAGGAGGATACGGACGAATGAAACGAATCGGTGTCAGCGAAAGACTTCCTCTGCTGCAGATGTTTCCCTTAGGACTGCAGCATCTGTTTGCTATGTTTGGTGCCACAGTGTTGGTTCCGCTTCTCACGGGGATGCACCCGTCGGCGGCTTTGTTTGCATCGGGAACGGGAACCCTGCTGTTCATCCTTGTCACCAAGGGCCGCATTCCGGCTTACCTTGGTTCTTCATTTGCATTTATTGCTCCCATTGTTGCCGTGTCAGCAGCGCACGGCCTGTCCTATGCATTGGGGGGAGCTGTGGTCGTCGGTCTCATATACGCAGCTGTAGCCTTGGTCATTGGCCGCATCGGTGTGGCTTGGATCGATCGTCTGCTGCCACCGGTGGTCATTGGTTCGGTGATTATGGTAATCGGCCTGGGCCTGGCAGCCACCGCCGCCGATATGGCTGGACTGCTGGGGGACTCTGTGACCTTGGCCGATCCAGTGGTACGCGTCTCTTTGTTCACGCTGGTGGTTACGATTCTCGGTTCGGTGTTCTTTAAGGGATTCTTTGCTGTTATACCCATTCTTGTTGGTATTGCAGCCGGTTATGCGTTCGCTGTTACGCAGGGGATTGTTGATTTCACTGAAGTGGCGGCAGCGGGTTGGGTTGGTATGCCCCAGTTTGTGCGGCCGACCTTCAGCTGGGCTGCTGTGGCCATGATGGCACCCGTCGCTCTGGTTACGATAGCAGAACATCTCGGAGATGTCATGGTGTTGAGTCGGGTTGTAGGGGATGATTTTCTGAAAAAGCCCGGTCTGCACCGGACACTGCTCGGAGATGGAATAGCCACCGCGTGGGCCGGGCTTTGGGGCGGGCCTCCAAACACGACTTATGGTGAAAATGTAGGCGTGCTGGCTATCACAAAGGTCTTTAGTGTCTGGGTAGTGGGTACGGCCGGTGTGTTTGCAGCTATCCTGTCCTTTGTTCCTAAGGTTGGGGCGCTGGTCTCGACCATCCCCACTCCCGTTATGGGCGGTGTCAGCATTGTTCTTTTTGGTGTTATAGCCTCTTCGGGAGTTCGCACGCTCGTGGAAAGCGGCATCGATTACAGCGAGAAGCGCAATCTGATTATCTCTTCGGTCATTCTCGTCTTAGGTATCGGAGGGGCGAGTTTGGGTGTCGGAGCCTTCGAGCTTCATGGCATGGCTTTGGCTACTGTAGCCGGCATCGTGTTAAATTTGCTTCTTCCCCGAGAGTCCGTGCTAGATGCCGAAAAAACGGCGGGGTTGGAGACGAAGTCTGCAACGGAAACTGCGTAAGGGCGCCGTTGACTGCCACCCGGCTTCCCGTTTGTGCACAGGCTGACCTCTTGACAGTCCCTTGCTATGGTGGTAGTATACTATTTGCATAAGGCGGCATAGCCAAGTGGTAAGGCGGAGCTCTGCAAAAGCTCTATTCCCCAGTTCGAATCTGGGTGCCGCCTCCAAGGACACAAAAAAACCCTCTCCCCATCGGAGAGGGTTTCGCCATAGAAAGAGGTGGAACCCATGGGCTCCACCTCTCTTTTTGTCAGCGTGAGTAGTATTCCACGATAACGGCTTCGTTGATGTCTGGATGCAGTTCTTCCCGCTTTGGCAGACGGGTGAATGTTCCGGTCATGGCATTTTCATCGTATTCCAGGTATTCCGGAAGTGTGGGTCGGCCTTCCAGTGCTTCCTGCACCACAGTTAACTGGCGGCTTTTTTCCTTTAAGCCGATGGTTTGACCCGGCTTCAGACGATAACTGGGAATGTCCACTTTGCCGCCATCTACGGTGACATGTCCGTGTACCACCAGCTGCCGAGCGGCAGCTCGAGTGCGGGCAAATCCAAGGCGGAAAACCAAGTTGTCCAACCGAGATTCCAGCAGGACCATGAAGTTTTCACCGGTAATGCCCGGCAGCTTGGCAGCATCGTCGAATGTGCGTCTGAACTGCTTCTCGCCTAATCCGTAGAGAAAGCGGAGCTTCTGTTTCTCTTGAAGCTGCAGTCCATAGTTGCTGATTTTTCCCCGTCGGCCTTGGCCGTGTTCCCCCGGCGGATAGGGACGCTTTTTCAGTTCTTTGCCCGTTTCGCTCAAGGAAATTCCCAAACGACGGCTAATCTTCCAAGTAGAGCCTGTGTACCTCGACATCCATGCTTCTCTCCAATCCATAGATTTCGTCCTGCGAACAGGGCCTAAGAGGGCGGTGCTCCCCGGTCGCTGAACGTACCACAGGAAGTGTGGCATGCAGCCGCGCAAAATCTATCCTTAGTCTACCACATCTGCTACGAATTTCAAGGGTGTTTTTGGAAAAGTGCCCAGTAGAAACAGCACTGCGGTGCAAGCACCCGGGTGTGTTTTGGCTACATTATGGAGGCGATATCGTGTTTCCTTTGGAACTATTAATCCTGCCTTTCATTGGTGCATTAATTGGATATATTACGAATGTCGTGGCAATCAAGATGCTTTTCCGGCCCCGGGAGCCGGTGTATGTTCCTGGTACCGCCTGGTTTGTTCAAGGTCTGCTCCCGAAGCGGAAGAAAGCTTTGGCGGCCGATATCGCGAAGACAGTGGACAACGATTTGCTGCCTCTGGCAGATATCCGAATGCAGATGCGAGACAGTGGCTATCAAGAGCAATTATTGCAGATTCTGACTGAGCACGTGGACGAACGTATCGCAGAGGCCCTTCCTACATTGGTGCCCCAGAGAGTGCAGCGCCGGGTCCGGCGGTATGTTCGGGATGCGGTGGGGCGGGAAGCGGCTGCATTTATCAACAAAGCCTATGACGAGATGTGGGAACGATTGCAGTCAGACATGCGATTGGGAGACATTGTCCGGCGCCGCATTGAAGCACTGGATCTCGACCAGCTGGAAGGTTTAGTGTTTCAGGTAGCAAAGAAAGAGTTGGGACACATAGAAAAATTGGGAGCTGCACTAGGCTTTATCATTGGAGTGGTGCAGGCATTGTTTTTACTGGTCCGCATTGTGTAATGGCTAGCCGGGCCGCCTCAGTCGGCGGTCTATGCGGTGTGTGGCATTGGCCCGGGCGTTGCCGGTGTGTCTCCCGACCCGGATGATATTGAGGTTGCGCAGTTAAGCTGCAGCAGTATTGGCTGAACGGCCACCCAGCGAGTGGCCGGCGATTGCGGCACTTCTGGTATGGCTGAGATATGTAGGGCCGCCAACTCCTTCATTTGCGGTCATTTGGCAGGCAAGGA
>PUOC01000284.1 GCA_003551965.1 Clostridiales bacterium
GATACCCACAACATCAACGTAAACCTAGCCTTTCATGCTGACTTGAGCCGTATCGTGCCCCATTTCAATCAAACCCATCAAGATCCCGTGATTCGGGAAATTATGCAGGACGTCCGCTTCCGGCGTGCCATGTCCCATGCCATCGACCGGGATGAAATGAACCGTCTGCTGTTCTTAGGCCTCGCCGAACCGCGACAGGGAACTGTGCTTCCCGGTGCAGCCCAGTACAGGGAGGAATACGCACAGGCCTACACCGAATACAGTCCGGATAAGGCCAATGAACTCTTGGATGAAATGGGTCTGGAGTGGGATCCCACCGGCACTTACCGTCTGCGTCCGGACGGAGAGCCGCTGCAGCTGATCATGGACGCCATGGCCATACACGCAGATTACGTGGAAGGTGCGGAGTTGATTGCCGACTACTATACCAATGTAGGCGTCCAAACTCGAGTGGAGACCCGCTCCCAGGACCTGGTGGGCGACTTGATCACATCCAACGACTATGACTTTACCGTATCCCACGCCAACATGACGCCGGGTCAGATGGAGCGCATGATCGAACCTTTCCTGCCGCGGGGCGGCGGTCCCCACTGGCGCGGTGCTCCGCTCTGGGGCCAGTGGTATGATACCGACGGCGCCGAAGGCGAAGAGCCCATACCCGAAGTAAAGGCCATGTACGAGATCTGGGACACGGCCATTACCCACCCCGACCCGGACGTGCGGGCGGAGTCCATCCGGAAAATTGTCGAGTGGCAGTCCGAGTTCCTGATGTTTATCGGAACCGTCGGCCGTACACCCAAACCAATCATTACCAGCGGCAACTTGAAGAATGTCCCCGACGATTATGTTTTCACCTTTGCCACGGAGTATTTGGTTCCAGCTAAAGTGCATACCTGGTTCTTCGCTGAGTAATTGCTGCCATGTGCGGAATGAAAAAGGGTGCGGCCGGTCGTGATTCTGCCGGCTGTCATCCCTGGACGACACCACTACCAGATGAGGAGTTTGATCGTATGCGGATAGGCGCCAATGCAGCGCATATTGCTGGTTCCTTTGGATTTTACACAGACCCTGCGCCCAGCCCAGCGAAACTACACTGGTGGACGTTGTCGAAGACATTGCCCAGCTGGGCGTGGACGTAGTGGAGATCAACACAGGCATTTTGCTGACGCAGCCGCAGTGGTTTACGGACGTGACGGTAGACGGCCTGCTGGAGAAAAAGGCCCAATACGGACTGGAATTTTCCCTGCACTTGCCCTTTCATTATATCCATGTATCCAATCCGATTGAAGCCATGCGGGAAGCATCTGTCCGGGCCATCGCCGACATCGCCGCTCGCACCGAGCCGATTGACCCCATACACTATGTACTGCACCTGACCAATGGCGAAGCGCGCAAAGTAGTCCAGAGCACCAGGCACAGTGATGAAGCGAAGCAGCGATACTTACAGCGCTTAACAGACCAGGCCAAACGAAGTGTCCGGTCTATGAAGCAGTTCTTGGATGGCCGCCGCATCTGCATTGAGAACTTGCAGCACATTGAACCGCCGTTGCCATGCGAGGATGTCATTGGCGAGTTGGGCACATCCATGTGCTATGATGTGGGCCACGCCATAAAGGCCGGGCTCGATCCTGTGGAGTACTTTCTGAAAAACGAAGACGTAATCCAGCACATGCATTTCCACGACGTGGTGGCCGACGAGGAAGGAAATCTAACGGATCACCAGGCGTTAGGCATGGGTATTGTGGACGCAGAGCGCTTTGTCGGGGCACTGCGGGCTCGGGCATACCAGGGAACGATGCTCTTGGAAGTGGATAGCCCGGCGTTAGTGCGCCAATCTGTCCAATACCTCAAACAAAAGCAGCTGTTTTAACCGCGCAGCAGAGCATAGACTGCAAACGGCGCCCGTCATGAAGATGACAGGGTTGTGTTGCTGGAGCGATATGGAAAGGAGCGGGGCAGATGCAATTCGGCGTAAGTGTAGGAAGCTCGGGCGCGCCCTTTGGATTTGGTTTTTCGGAAAGCCCCCAATCGAGGGACATCCTTGAGTCCGTGGAGGCAGCGGCATCGCTGGGTGTGAGGGTATTGGAACTGCATCCAGACTTTGAACTCCTTCACCCCGGCAGTTGGAATCGGGAAACGTTGGACGGCTTAGCGGATTTGAAGTCATCCTTTGATTTGCAATATACCGTCCACACGCCATTCCACTTTCTGGAACTATGCAGCGGGGCGGAGCAGACGCGGCAGGCCTCCGTGGATTGTTTGCTGCGGACCATGGAAAAGACGGAAACCCTAGAACCCCTGGGTTACGTGGTGCATCTGAGGGATGTGGACACCCGCATTGTCTTGAACAATCCCCGGCACCCCGATGATGTCTTGGATCGGGCATTGGACACAGTGGTGGCCCAAGCCCGAAAAAGTGTGGGACAGTTACAGGGAACCGTTGCCGGGGAACGCCTGTGGCTGGAAAACCTGAAATCCACCAACCGGGCCATTCCCCTATTTGAGCTTGCCGAGGAACTGGACACGGGCATGTGCTTGGATGCGGGCCACGCCCTGCTCAATGGCGAAGATCCCGTGGATTACTACCGTCGAGGCCAAGGGCGTATTCGGCATATTCATTTCCATGATGTCATAGAAGACCATGGGTCCATGGTCGATCACCAGCCCTTGGGAACAGGAGTGATGCCAATCAAAGCCTTTTGGGACGAACTCCAGGCCACAGACTACGCCTTCAGCTTGGTACTGGAAATTGGGAACATGGAAGCCAAAAAGCAATCGCTTCAGTATTTGCAAGACAACGGCTTCCTAACTTCTTGGGCGTGAAAGGAGCGATGCTGCTGTGAATCAGCCAGCGATGCCGCGGCCAGCGGCGAAGGCGAAGGAACCTTCCACGGACAGCCCCCGGGATAGGCACCGCCTGCACCGGGCAGAGAAAACGTATCAGGAATGGCAGGAACAACCCTCGGTATTGCAGACCACGCTAAACAGCGTCGGGGAGGCTGCCGCGTCCATGGCAGCCGAGTGCGCGAGACGGCCTCTGCAGCGGGTCATCGTCACAGGCTGCGGCGATTCATGGATTGCAGGGATCGGCATTCGTCTGGCCGGTGAAACACTGCTGCGGGTGCCCTGGGAATCCTGGGATGCCCTGGACTTTGCAGCCTATGGCATGCACTCCACAGGACCTGGAACCATTGTTTTCGGAATCAGTGCCAGTGGCACCACCGACGTTGTCAATGACGGTTTGCACATGGCGAAACAGGGGGGTGCCTATACGGTGGGCGTGACCAATACACCGGGCAGCCGGCTTACCCTGGAGTACGACGGTTCCTTGGTGATCCCGGCGTCGCGGCAGGGCTGGCCCACACAGGCGAGTACGTCGGCCATGGCGGGCATGCTCTTATTCGCCGTGGAACTGGCCAAGCAAAGGGGTGCTTCCCAAGGGGAAGCCGAGCAGTTGGAAACGGAATTGCGGCGTCTTCCCGAGCTGATGCAGTCTGTACAGAGCAACTGCGTCGACTCGGTGGAGCAAATGGCACAGCAGTGCGTAAGAGACGGTGTGTTTCAGCTCTTTGGGGCCGGGCCCCATTTGGCAGTGGCCGGTTTCGGTGCAGCCAAATTGCGCGAACTGTGCCCCTGTTTGGCCATGTTTCAGCCCCTGGAGGAATTTCACCACTATCGCACGGCTAAAGACAATGAACCGCTGATCATAGTGGCCCCGCCTGGCCCCAGCTTGCAGAGGGCAGCCGATGCCGCCGAGGTGGCCCGCTATGACGGCGGCCGCGTCTATGGATTGACGGAACAGGGCGACACGGCAGTGACGCCGTTCTTGGAAGGTTGGGCGGAACTGCCGCAGATAACCGAACCGCTGGCTCCGTTTTTATACGCCCTGCCCATGCAGCTCTTTGCCTATGCATTGGCTGTGGCCAAAGCCGAAGCCAACGTCGGCTATATCAGGACAACGGGATGAAAGCTGCCAACCGGAAATGCCTCACTGTGGGCGGGTTCAGTGTCGATCACATCGTGGCGGCTGACGGCCGGGTGTGGCTGCACCAGTTAGGAGGCAATGCTGTCTATTCTGCATTGGGTATTGGCTGGACAGGAAACGTTCCGCAGCTGGTCAGTCGTTTGCCGCAGAATTTCCCGGCCCATTGGCTGGAACTCTTGAAGAACCAAGGATTCGATGTCAGATACTGTAAGCGGGGCAGGGAATCGGTAACCCATACGGAGTGGTTTTTCTACAACCATGACGGCAGTCGTACGGACCAAGTATTTCTATCCACCGACGAACTATCCCGAATGCGCTGTTTCCACGGTGGCTATCTGTCGCCGCAGGAACGGGACCGGCTTCTGCATGCAGCCGCCAAAGACAGTGCCGAGGGCATGACCTTCGGCGCCTTCCGGCGCCGGTATCCGCTGTCTGCGGCCGAACTTCCCAGCGGTTCATTTGCCGGTGTCCACTTGGCCCCCAATCCCTTGGAGGTACAGACGGAGATAGCGCAGGAACTGCGCGGCCGGGC
>PUOC01000002.1 GCA_003551965.1 Clostridiales bacterium
AAGGCCGATCCATGGGGAATTACCATTGTCATTGAACCCTTGAACACAAAGGAATGCAATATCCTGAATACCGTGGCTGAAGCAGCGGCCATGGCCGAGCAGGTGAATCGAGCGCCGGTCCAGGTACTGGCGGACCTCTATCATATGCAGATGGATGATGAACCGCTGGAGAACGTATTGGCCGCCGGGCCTCGCCTGCAGCACATTCACGTGGCCGACAGCGGCCGAAGGGCACCGGGGACCGGCTCCTATCCCTATGGGAAATTCGCGGATCTGGTGCGCAAGGCCGGATACGACAGGCGTGTGTCCGTGGAATGCAGATGGAATGACTTTGCGGCGGAAGCAGACAAGGCGGTGCAGTTTCTTCGCCGGCATTTTGGTTAGCTGTGCCTGCTGGCAGAAAAAGGCGCCGGGAAGGGTGGAATTATGAATAAGCGAGAGCGAGTGATGGCTGCAGTCCAGGGACATGCAGTCGATTCTGTTCCGGCTGGTTTTTGGTATCATTTTCCTGCCGCATGCCATCACGGCGAAGCAGCGGTGAACATCCATCGCGAATTCTTGGAACAAACGGATACGGATATTTTGAAGATCATGAACGAAAACCTGATTCCCTGCCAGTTTCCCATCCTGTCTAGTAAGGACTGGAAACACATGCGGCCGATATCCGCCGACGCCGATTTTATACAAGAACAGGCAGATATTGTCAAACGGATTGTTGATGCTGTGGACGGCGAAGCAGCCGTGATCGTAACCATTCATGGCACGGTGGCCTCTGCGTATCATGCCCGCAGAGGCCCGGAAAATTACGAAAAGTATGGGGCAGTCCTCCGTGACCATCTGCGGGAGCGCCCGCAATTGGTGGGCCGAGCCTTTGCCATTGCTGCTGAAGGGGCTGCAGAGATGACGCGGCAGTGCTTGGCTGCGGGAGCCGACGGCATCTATTACGCGGCCTTAGGCGGTGAAAGCTATCTGTACAGCGACGAAGAATTTGCCGAGTTCATTCGGCCCCATGATTTGGTGATCTTGGAAACCGCCCAAATACGGCCGGGGTTCAACATCCTGCACATGTGCAAGGACCGCCTGAACTTGAGACGCTACGCAGGCTATCCGGCCGACGTAGTCAACTGGGGCGTGCACTCGGAAAATCCCACATTGCAGCAGGGAAAACGGCTTTTCCCCGGTTCGGCCGTTCTCGGCGGCTTAGACGATCGCGATGGGGTGTTAGTTCAGGGCAGCCTGGAGGAGATAGAACAGGCCGTCTTTGCTTTGCTCGACAACATGGGCATGGAACAGTTTCTGCTCGGTGCTGACTGTACACTGCCGACCAACACGGACTACAGCCGCATCCGTGCGGCCATTCGTGCTGCCCGCAGATATTCTCCGCCAGGGAATTCAGGTTCAAGCAGCGCCGATGGCAGAAGCTAAGACTTCTCGGCGCAGGCAGGACGCCAAAGCCGGCGCAGCCTGCGGGGAGTCTGGCCGGTGCTCAAGGGCTTGGTGTTGTGCGTGCCCGTTTGCAAACCTAAGGGAGCGGTGACCCAGCAGGGGCAGGTTCTGCGGCAGCGGCGGCGAATGCAGTAGGAAAGAGATCTTAAGAAAGGGGATGCTGTTTATCCATTCACTACAGAGTTGTACAACACTGCACAACGGAGTTAAGATGCCTTGGCTTGGTCTAGGCGTATTTCAGATGCAGGATGGGCCGGAGGTAAAGAACGCTGTGACGGCAGCCTTGGAGTTGGGCTACCGCAGTATTGACACGGCAGCGGGCTATCGGAACGAGCAGGGGGTAGGCGAGGCTGTTCGGGAATCGCCGGTGCCCCGGGACGAAATCTTCATTACCACGAAACTGGCCAATGGAGATCACGACCGGGCCATGGAAGCTTTCGAAGAAAGTCTGGACAGGTTGGGAATGGACTATGTTGATCTGTATCTGATCCACTGGCCGGTGACCGGCAAGTTCCAGAAATCGTGGAAGGTGTTGGAAGAGATCCATGCATCGGGCCGCGCCAAAGCCATCGGAGTCAGCAATTTCCAGATTCATCATTTGGAAGAACTCAAGCAAGATTCCGCCATGACTCCCATGGTTAACCAGGTGGAATTTCATCCGTTTCTGACCCAAGAGCCGCTCCGGGAATACTGCCAAAGCGAAGATATACAGATCGAAGCTTGGAGTCCGCTCGGCCAGGGGCAGCTGTTGGATAATGCAGTGCTTCAGGACATGGCTGAGAAATACGGCAAAACGCCGGCCCAAATTCTGCTGCGCTGGGATCTGCAGCACCAGGCAGTGACGATTCCTAAGTCGGTGAAACGCCATCGGATGCAGGAAAACGCCGATGTGTTCGATTTTGAGCTTTCCGCTGCCGACATGCAGTCATTGGATGCTCTCAACAAGGACCACCGTTTCGGCCCGGATCCGGATACATTTGTCTAGAACCAAGCAGTGGCTTCATGGAAGCACAAAAGCGAGGCGGAACCGGTCTTTGGTTCCGCCCTTGCGCGTCCGGCCTACTCATCCAAAATTCTCGGGCCATAGGGCGCTATTCGCAGAATGGGGTATTCAGCACCGAAAAGACTGTGATCTCCCGTATCCCGTACGTTTTTCCACATCAATTTGAACATTTGCTTGACGGTCTCATCACAGCTTGGGTCGTGGATGCGGTTGTGCATCTCCGAGGGATCACTGTCGAGATCATAGAGTTCGGAGTAATCAAAGCCGTTGAACACCAGTTTCCAGGATCCATCCCAGACCACCCGCTGGGTTAGATTCATGCGCCCTCCGAAAAACTCCGCAAAGCCCTGTTGAAACGTTTCGGTGCCATGGGGGTTTTGCAGCAGGTGCGCAAAGGAAGCCGAATCGGGTACGTCGATGGTGTCACAGTCCAAGAACTCCAAGAGGGTGGGGCAGAGGTCATGGGAACCGACGCGGGCTGAGGACACTTCACCTGTTTTGATACCGGGCCCGGCCATGATCAGTGGAATATTGTAGACTTCCTCGCCGGCATGGAAGTTTTTGCAGTAGAGCCCATGGGAACCGAGCAGTTCGCCGTGGTCCGAGGTCAGCACAATGACGGTGCTGTCGAGCTGGCCTTGTTCCTCTAGCAGCTGCAGAATTCTGCCGAATTCAGCATCGATATCGGTGACGGAAGCGTAGTAGCAGGCCGCAGCCTGGCGGCGCTCTTGAGGCGTCAGGTGCTTCCACACCCGCTGGGCCAATTTGTAGATGTTGGGCCGGTTGTCGAGCGGATCGTCCACACTCTCCGGCAGCTGGATGCCATCGGCGTCATAGGCGGCATAGGATTGGCGGCTGCAGACAAAGGGATCATGGGGTTCGGTCAGACTGACAAAACAGCACCAAGGCCCAGCGGCAGCTGCCTGCTCGCGGATAAAGTCCATGCCCGAATCGACGGCGACGCGAAACATGCGCTCCGAGGCATCGGCCTCGGTCACGCCGTACAGCAGGGAGTCGGGATTGTAACCCGGCGGCTCCGTGTTGTACTTGGCCAATGCATAGGGCCCCTGCTTCACCTGCCTGTCGATGATGGCCTTTATGCGGGGCGATTCATAGGAACCATTCACGTCCCAGCCGAATTTTTCTAAGTCATTGCTGCGTTCAATGTGCCACTTGCCGAAATATCCCGTTCGATAACCCTGCTGGCGCAGTCTTTGGGCCCAGTGGGGTTTTTCTGTGCGCAGACAGCTTTGGTCGTCATCCACATTGTGCGTTACAACCGTCACTCCGTGGTTGTGGGGCAGCAGCCCAGTCATCAGGCTGGCCCGTGCCGGAGAGCAGACGGCATTGGGTGTATAAGCCCGGGTAAAGCGGATACCCCGGCGGGAGAGCCGGTCAATGTTCGGTGTTTGGCAGGGGTGTTCGGGATCGGTTACGTCGCTGCGAAGCTGATCACACATAAGAAAAAGCAGATTAGGCCGCTGCATCCTTACACATCCTCCTCTTCATGGCGAAGCAGTGGGCGCGCTGTGGCACTCCCAACAACGGTTTTCTCCGCTCCCATGGCCGATTCCTCCAGAAGAAGGCTGCACTGTGCCTAAGGCGCGCGGCGGGGCATCACAGTGTTTTGGCAGAGGGTTCTCCGTTAACGGCAGCGAATGGAAGGGGAAAGGCCTCTTTAGGGCTGCAGCCTGCCCCGAATTACCCAGAGGGCACCGCCCAAGGCTGACCCACAGGCGGGTATGCAGGCTGGGCCTGCTGGAGGCTTATCATAGAAAAGAGCGAGGATGGGATATGCTGTGAGCATTGTGACGATTGTCGGAGCCGGTATGATGGGGACAGCGATGACGGTACCTCTGCGGGACAACGGCCACGAAGTGCGGCTAGTGGGAACACCTTTGGATGAAGGCATTATTGCTGAAGTAAAACGAACAGGCATACATCCTACACTGCGGCGCTCTGTCCCGGACGGGGTGCAGCCGTATCCAGTGGAACAGCTGCAGCAGGCCTTGGCCAACACCGATCTTCTCATCGCGGGCGTCAGCAGTTTCGGTGTGGAATGGTTTTCCGATACCGTGCTGCCCCTGCTAGCCGAGACCCCCCTGCCGGTCTTGGCCGTAACAAAGGGGTTGGCCGGCCAGGAGGACGGCACGGTTCTGCCCTTTCCCCATTTGTGGCATCGGCGGCAGCCAGCCGGCGGGGAAAGCTCCTTTCAAGCCATCGGTGGCCCCTGCACCAGCTATGAACTGGCCGACCGCCGCCATTCCGCTGTCGTCTTCTGCGGCGACGATCAGGAAAGGTTGGATTTCCTGCGGTCGTTGCTGGAGACTTCGTATTACCATATCAGTATTTCCACCGACGTGATCGGAGTGGAGTCGGCTGTGGCTCTTAAGAATGCTTATGCCGTGGGTATCACCATGACCGTCGGGCTGCTGCAGCGTGAGGAAGGAATCGGCTGTAGGGAAGCGTACAATCCCCAAGCAGCCATATTCGGACAGTGCATGCGGGAAATATCGGAACTGGTGACGCTCTTCGGAGGCTTAGAACACAGCATTGCCTATGGTGTCAGTGATCTTTACGTCACCGTTTATGGGGGCAGGACCCGCAAACTAGGCATCCTCTTGGGCCGAGGGTTGTCCTACGCCGACGCCAAATCTGAACTGGACGGCGTTACTCTGGAGTCGGTGGCCATCTGTACGGCTGCGGCTTCCGCCCTGCGCCGCCTGGCGGAAGCAGGGGAGGCCTGCCTGGACCGCTTTCCGCTGCTGCTGCACATTGACGAGGTCATAAACCGGGGCCAGCCGGTGAATATACCCTGGAAACGGTTTGTCCGGCGGGACCTGCAGCAAGCCGAAAGGCATCGCGGCTGCAGCCCTCGGCCTCAAACATAGCGGCATCATGCCGGGTCCATGGCTTCTGGCTGCGACTTTAGTATGAACGGCCGTGCAGGGTGCCGAGACTCACTTTCGGACCGCTGGGCAGCGAAGAAAACGGCACGACGCTGTGTGCTGGCAAAGGAGGAAGAAGACGTGTCTGATTCGATCCGCTTGCGCGAGCTGCAGGATTATATCCGCGGCAAAGACCACAATCCGCGGGCTCGCGATGCTTATTTTTTGAAGTTGGTGGAGGAGATCGGTGAACTGGCTGATGTGATCAGAAACGACAGGCGCATGGACGGTCAACTTGACATTAAAGGGACGATTGAGGAGGAGCTGTACGACGTTTTGTATTACGTCGTTGCTCTGGCCAATGTCTATGACGTGGATTTGGATCAGAGTTTTCGGCTGAAGGAAGAGCTCAATGTTAAGAAATACGGTGTCTAGACGGCCGCTGCTGCCTAGACGTGCGCTGTGTGGGAAGCTTTGGAGGGAGGAGACAGCATGGGCGCCGAACAGAATCGAAAACCGAATATCGTTGTGATCATGGCGGATGACATGGGCTTTTCCGATTTGGGATGCTATGGCTCCGAGATACAGACGCCGCATTTGGACCAGCTGGCCGAAAACGGACTTCGCTGCAGCCAGATGTACAACAGTGCCCGCTGCTGCCCGTCCCGGGCAGCACTGCTCACGGGCCTGCATCCGCACCAAGCCGGCATTGGGCACATGGTCGACGATTCCGGTGTCGGCCCGGCGTATCAGGGATTTCTTCGCTCCGACTGCATGACCATGGCTGAGGTTTTGCGGGGAGCAGGCTACCGGACCTTGATGTCCGGCAAATGGCACGTGGGAGGCCCATATCAGGCCAATAGACCAGAGACCTGGCGGCCCGGCGACGAACGCCATCCGCTGCCGCTGCAGCGGGGGTTCCAGAAATACTACGGCATGCTCGGCGGCGGCGGCAGTTACTTCAATCCCCCGTATATGATGGAGGATGATCGATTGATTGACGAAGGCGGTCCCGGCTACTACCTGACCGACGCCATTTCCGAGCGTGCCGTAGAGATGCTGCAGTCTGTTCGGGACGACGAGCCTTTCTTTTTGTACGTTTCTTATACCGCCCCTCACTGGCCGCTGCATGCGCTGCCGGAAGACATCCAGCGCTATGCAGGGCTTTATGAAGAAGGCGGCTGGGACGAAGTGCGCCGCAATCGCTACCGGCGTCTTAAGGAACTGGGCCTGGTGGAAAACCACTGGGATCTAAGCCCCCGTGACCCCGATGCGCCGCCTTGGCAGGATGTGGTCCATAAACAATGGGAAGACAAGCGCATGGCCGTCTATGCTGCCCAGGTGGATCGTATGGATCAGGGCATTGGACGCATTGTTGCCGAGCTGAAGCAGTCGGGGCAGATCAACGATACACTGATTATGTTTCTGTCGGATAACGGCGGCTGTGCCGAGTTTTTGGCGGAAGACAGCCGATCGCCGCAACCTTTTCGCTACAACATTCCCACATATGACGGGCGGCCGATGAAGGTGGGTAATACACCGGTCGTAGATCCCGGTCCCGATGACACGTTTATGAGCTATGATCTTCCATGGGCCAATGCTTCCAACACGCCCTTTCGCTTATTCAAGCATTGGGTCCATGAAGGCGGCATCGCAACGCCTTTCATCTGCCATTGGCCCCGTCAGATCGAAGCGGGCCGAATTGAGCATGCACCCATGCAGATCATGGATATTATGGCCACATGTCTTGACGCCGCGGGGGCAGAATATCCCGAGGAGAGCAATGGGCACCGAATACCGCCGTTGGAAGGGGAAAGTTTTCTGCCGCTGCTGGGCGGCGATCACTGCTGGCAGCGGCAGCGGCCTCTGTTTTGGGAGCACGAAGGGAACAAAGCTGTGCGCACCGGCCGCTGGAAGCTGGTGTGCCGTTATCCCAACGACTGGGAGCTATATGACATCCAGCAAGATCGGACCGAACTGCATGATCTTTCCGCGCAGTATCCGGAGATAAAGAAGGATTTGATGGAACGTTACCGCCGCTGGGCCGAGCGATGCGGAGTTCTGCCGTGGCCGTTGAAATGACATTGTCAGGTATCCGCCGTCAAAACGACAAAATTAGTGTCGGCGTCCGGTGGATGCAGTGCTGTTTGGCCGGTGTTTTCCAACAGTTGCAGCGGTTTCCAAACGCCTTCGTTCACATCCAGCCACTGCAGACTGCATGCGGCGGGCAAGAGCGAGGTATCCAATACCAAGCTGTCGTCATGGGTGAAATAGACGGCAATGGCATGGTTCGTGTATCGGCAGTAGGCTTGGTTTTCCCTGCGGCGGCGGAGAAGCTGTTCGCCCGGCAGGCTTTCGAAAAACCCGAATCGTTCCGACGCGAGGCGCACGGCTTGAATGTGCTTCTGGGCCATGGGTCCCAGTCCAAGGCCGTGCGGCGGGCGGTGAAAACGGGTGGACGCACATCCTGCGAAGATATTGCGCCAAAACCTTTCGATGGCGTCCTGGGCGGTGCCGTAAATGTCCTCTCCGCTCCCATACACCTTGACATTGTTTAGGGGCCTAGGTGTTTCCTTTACCCGCTTGTGCACAGCTTGGAGATTGTCCCAGTGCGCCTGTCCGGTCTGGTGGTTATTCTGCGACACATCCACAAAGGCATACAGATGGGGATTATCTATGGTGTGGGCGTGCTGCGGATCCCGCAAATCGTGGGCATCCCACATTTCCGTTATGCTGATCGGCCTCTCTTCCTGCTTGGAACGTTCCAAAAGCATCCGGGCCCAGTACTCACTCCAAGCCGGCGTGCCGTTGGTCTCATTGTCAATGCAGTACAAGACGTTCGGGAAAGGCAGTGCAATCTCCAGGAGCCGCTCCACGTATTGCTCCTGGAATGCGCGTACCGTGAGATTATCATCGTGGCTGGGAATCGTATAGAAGAAGCGGTTCTCGTTCTGCCCTGGATGGGTGTCGATTTCCGTTTTGAGCCCCGATTCGGCAGCAGAATAATTGCTGTTGTTCTTCGGGTTGTACGGATTATCCAGCCATGGCTGCCGGGCAAAGTCGAAGCGATCCCAGAGTTCTATCTGCACAATGATGTTCCTTTGAAGGCAGGCCTCTAGGAATGAATAGAACCTCTGCCAATAGGCATCATTGAAGGTCCGCAGGTCGTAGAGGCCGTCATCGCCTTGGGCATAGGGCCACAGATCCCCGGGATCCCGTGATGACATGGTACAGCGAACATAATTGCCGCCGACGCGAGCCAAGAGGTCCAGATGTTGTGTGACCTGGGTAATTTGAAACAAGTTGTCTTCCACGCTGCCTCCCAGCAGCAGTGTGGGCTCTCCATTGAACTTCCAATATCCAGGATAGTCGGTGCTTGGCTGAATGCGCTCTGTCACGCCAAATCCTCCTTTGCCCGGTTTTGTTTACTGGCCGCCATCGGCCATTGTCTGCCCCATTTTTGCCTGGACAAAATTTCGCATCTCTGCCTGCGCAGCTTCGGGATCGTCGGGGACATTGGGGCCGGCGACCGTAGTGGCGTTATAGTCCAGGTGGTTTGGAGCGGGCCGTTCGAAGAGCTGCCAGTCCAAAAGCGCCTTGCGCAGATCACGGACCACCTCTGTATATTCGGGGTGTTCGTAGACGTTGTGGTATTCCATGGGATTAATAGCCAGATCATACAGTTGGTGGTCACCGGCCTTGGACAGGAGCAGTTTGAAATCTCTGGTGCGGACCATGTAGTCTTCGGCCAAGAGCTCAGCAAAGACCATGTCTCGGCTTCCCTGGCCGGCGATGAGATCGACAGGCTCCATGTTCTCGCCAAGGGGAACATCTGCCTGCTGGAGAATTGTCGGGGCTAAGTCGCTGCCGCTGACCAGCCGGTCGTGAACGACTGCTTCCCCCTTGCTGCCGGCGGGCTTGATGATCAGCGGTGTCTTAACCAGAGGATCGTACATGTAGTTGCCCTTGAGCAGCAGGTGATGGAAACCCAGGTATTCTCCGTGATCGCTGGTGAAAACGATCATGGTGTTGTCATACTGGCCTTGGGCCTTCAGGGTATCGATCATGCGCCCGATTTGAAAATCCATCTGGGTAATCAAGGCATAGTAATACGCCATCACTTTTCGCAGTGCGGTTTCGGTCAGCTCTTCGTGGGGGAAATAGCCAGGATGCTTGGCGAGATCTCTTTCTAGATTACGGTTCAGCCATCCCGGCAGCAGCGTGAGCTCGTCAGGGTTATAGGAATCGGCCCATTCCGGCGGCGGGTCGAAGGGGTGGTGGGGTTTGATGAATCCGGCCATCAAGAAGTGCCCGCCGCCTTGCCAATGCCGCAGGCTCTCCACTGCCCGATCGCCCACCCAAGTGGTGGAGTGGTGTGTTTCCGGAAGGTTGGATTCCAGGGCGCCAAAGGACTGCCAGTAGCTGTCCGGCGCTTTTCTGCGAAACGCAAATTCTTGGTCAATCAAATCGGCGGTGTCGATCATGCCGTGCTTCCGCAGCCAGCGATGGTAATCGTCTTCATAGCGTCCGGGCCCGTTCTGTTCGGAAAGGATCATCTCATCAAAGCCCAGATCCAGGTACGTCGGTGTGAAGTGCATTTTGCCAATGGCTTTTGTCTCATATCCGCCTCTGCGCAGCATTTTGGGTACGGTTTCCAGCCCGGCCGGCGGTGTGCAGTGGTTATTCCAGCAAAGATGCTGGTGAACCGCGAGTCCTGTCAGCAGCGAGTAGCGGCTTGGCGTGCAGATAGGTGACGTACAGAAGCTGTTTTGGAACATGACACCGTCCTGGGCCAAGGCATCCAAATGGGGAGTACGCACGTCCCTATTGCCGTAGACCCCAAGACAGTCTTGCCGGTGCTGATCGGCCAAGATCCAAAGAATGTTCGGCTTGGATGGTTTTTGATTGTTCGGCATACATTACAGACCTCCCATGTATCTGCCGCGTTGGCAGGTGTCCCCGCTCTGGATTGCGGGGCAAGCTCCAAATTATTGCTGTGAACAGTGCCTTTTCCTGCTTTTTTCCAGTGGCCAGCTATGAATGGATTAGCGGGTGGAGCAGAGACCCGCGGCCGTTTCCCAGGGCTCAGATGGCATCCAAGGGATAGATCGGTCTGGGCACCCTCCGATACGGGATCTGATCCAGCAATACGTTGGTATCGCCGGGAGTCAGGGCCAGCATTTTTCGGGCTGCCAATTGCTGGTACTCCGGGCTTAGGTATCCGCTCTTGACGATGACGATCTTGTATTGCTTGGGATCGATACCCAATGCATGCAGAAAACCGGGATCGGTAACGGCCATGCGCCGGTCGGTGATTACCACATCGACGCCGTTAGCCGTGACTGCAGCTGCACGGACGCCGTCCACGGCTGCCAATGACTTCACTTGTACTTGAAGCTGCAGAGGCGGTGCGCCTTCTTCAGGACGGACCCGACCCAGCTGGATATGGACAACCCCTCCCTCTCCTGCCTGCCGGCATTGCTCCTCCGCCCGGGGATCGGCCACCACCGCCGACAGAACACTGCCGAGTCCCCGCTGGCAGACAGCAGCCAAACTCAGGGTTAGATCTTGGGAAGCACCGGCGGTAGGGTTGTCTCCGGAGTCGGCAATGACCACGGGCTGCCCTGGATCCTCCAAAGCCCGATCCAACGCCTCCGGCAGGGGGTACGCTTCGGTGGTGAAGTCAAATTCCCGGCGTTTTTCCCAAAAAGCCGCCGCCAGGTGTTTGGCAATGTCGGCTGCCGCGCTGCTTGCTTGTTCCGTGGCCGTTACCACGGCACTGACGCCGCTGTGCGGGCTGTCTGCCCATGGAAAGCCCAGGAAATACGATGTGCAGAGAATGCCCAGTTCATGATCGACGGACTCTAACTGCTCCATAAGCCCTGCCATGGGTTGGGCTGCCGTCTCGGACTGCTCCCCGGACAGCAGCATGGGAAGCCGCTGGTATACCAGTGAAAGTGGATCTTGATGTTCCACCGAATACAGAAGCAGTTTGGCCGCTCGCGCACCTGTGTCGAAGGCATCGGTGTGAGGCGCCGTCCGATAGCCGGTCAGGGCATTGGCGGCGCTGACCATGGCCGGTGTTATGGTGGCATGCATGTCCAAGGCGCATACAATCGGTGTATCTCCGCCAACCTGCGCCCGCAGTGATGACAGCAGGTCGCCTTCGGGATCGTCTAGGCCTTCCACAAACATGGAGCCATGGAGCGCCAAGCAGATACCGTCCAGTGATTCTGCCGACAAAATGCCGCCTAGAAGATTGGATTTGATCGTATCATATGTTTCCCTGGTGACCAGGCCGGAGGGCAGAGCCCGGGCGAAATAGCTGGGTACAATCCCAGCACCCGCTTCTTGCAGGGTTTGAATTATGCCGCCGGCAGAGCTGGCGTTCATCCAGCGATGGTCCTCAAACACGGCCGCTCCCTGCAGGGGCGCGAATTCTCGCAGGACTGTTCGTCCGGCGGTCAGCGTATTGGTTTCGTGCATCATGGCTCCCACGGCTATCTGCATCCTGTTCAGCTCCTTTGTGTTGGGCATGCAACCGGGCTTTCTCTGCAAAAACCTCCCCGGATAGGAAGGATATTACTGTCTGCATCGTTAAAGACAGAGACAGAACGCCAGATGGTACTGGTTCGGGCGGCCAGGGTTGGACACCGATGGAAGGAATGGGCGAAACATGACCGTAGATTTCAAGGCATGGATACAGGCTTCTAGACTGCCGTCGCAGGCGTATATTTTTTTTCCGCTCCTGTTGGGGCAGGTTCTGGCTTTTGCCCACTGGCAGCTTTTTTCTTGGGGCCTATTCCTTCTGGCGCAGCTGTTTGGGATTCTCATTCAGCTCTACATCGTTTACGGCAATGATTATGCTGATCGGGAATCGGATGCTCTCAATACAACCTACAACTTGTACTCCGGAGGATCTCGTGTTCTGGTCCAGGGCCGGGTCACAGCCCATCATATGCGTTGGGCGATCCGCATTACAGTGGGCCTGAATATCCTGCTGGCCATGGCGCTTGCGCTCTTTTTTGAGCTGGTTTGGGCGCCGGTGTTTACCGCTGGGGCGCTGTTGCTGTTGTGGGCCTACAGTTATCCGCCGCTGTACATGTCTTACCGCGGGGGCGGAGAGCTGCTGCAGACCCTGGGAGTGGCGGTGCTGCTGCCTGTATTCGGCTATTATATACAGACCGGAACCCTGACACAGTTTCCTTTTACCCTGTTACTGCTCTTGATTCCAAACCATTGGGCCTGTGCCGTCGGTACCAGTCTGCCGGACTATCCGGCAGACCGTGCCTCTCATAAACGGACAGCTGCCGTGCTGCTTGGGCCCCTAACCGCCCGCCGGTTTGTGGTTCTTTTGCACGCCGTCAGTGTGGCCCTTCTATTTGCTCTCGGACACGTACAGACGCTTGGTACGGCGGCGGCGGTGGCCGCCCTTCCAACCGCTTCGATTGCCGCCATGGTGTATTACCTCCCCACAGCGGGCACCGCCACACAACAGCTGTTGTTGTTTGTAACATGCAATGTGGCAGCCGTTGTGTTCTATGTGGCTGGTCTCAGTGCTGCCATAGCCATCGGTGCAGCGGTCTGATGGGCGGCCGAAATGACGGGGCAGTGAAAGCGATGGCGTCGGGCGGCCGGGTGCATCCAGCGGTCATTACCATATCGGCGATGTTAGCGTTGGGCTTATTGGGAGATTCGCTGTTGTACAGCGTTCTTCCTTTGTATGCCGAGGAATTGGGAATTCCTGTGATTATGGTGGGCTGGATTCTAAGCATCAACCGCTGGATACGGCTGTTGTCCAACCCGATTGCGGCGCGCACCTTTGACCGCTTTGCCGTACACGGGCCGGTGTTTTTCTCCAGTCTGGGAGCAGCTGTGTCCACAGCTGCTTATGCCTTCCCCTTGGGTTCCATTGGTTTCCTGGCAGCTCGGGTTGTCTGGGGTTTCGCTTTTTCACATTTCCGCCTCGGCGGCTACCTGGTCGTTATGAGAACGAGCCGTTCGGTCATGGGTTTGGCCATGGGGGTTCGGCAGGCGGTAGCCCGCATGGGAAGTGCCTTCACTGTGATAGCCGGCGGCCTGCTCATTGATACCTTGGGCTATCAGAATGGAATGCTGCTCTTGGCTGGGGCTTCGGCATTGGGACTTCCTTTGACGGTGTTTCTGCGGCGGCAGCTGCACGGAACCGGCGTTGATCTGCAGGAGACGGGCACAAACCGGCGTGAACAGGAAGTGGTGCGCTGGACCTTGGCGCCATGGTTCTGCTGTGGAGCATCCTTTTTTACCCAGTTGGTGTCCGCCGGCTTGGTGGTCTCGAGTCTATCTGTACTGCTGCAGGAGCGGATTGGCCAATCCGCCCAGTTGGCGGGACTGACCTTGGGGATCGCGACCATTGCCGGGTTGGTCTTTTCGGCCCACTGGCTCAGTGCCCTGGTCCTTTCTCCCGCTGCCGGTTGGATTGCCGATCGGCTGGGAAGGCGGCGGCCGTTTATCGCTGTTACCATTCTGCAAGCGGCTGCGCTGTTCATTCTGGCAGGTGTGGACTGGGCGGCGGTTACGATTACTAGTGCGGTCTTGTTTTTCGTTCTCTCGAACTTCCAGCGTGTACTCATGGACGCGGCTGCAGCCGATACAGCCCAAGGCCATGACGGTGCCCGTCTGATCAGCCGCTACAACTCCTTCCAGGATCTAGGAGCCGCCTCCGGCCCCATTCTGGGGTACAGTTTGGGCGCGGCGGTGGGGTTTTCCACCGTCTACGCCGCTGCAGCCCTGTTGGTGCTGGCTGTGGCTGCCGTGGCTGTGTCCAGGCGAGCTGCCGGTTGATTCCTAGGATGCAGCCCAGGATAAAGATGACGTGTCTGCTTCGGGCATCTAAGCCTGTTTGGCTCCTGCGGCTGGTATTGACAGCAGCGGATCTGTCATGGACCCGTTGGCCTCTGGAAAGGAACCGGCGGCCGTGATGGCGAAGATACATAAGGATGTAACGTTGTCGGCATAACCGTTGGCTCTGAGGCGGGCCATCGCCCGTGGTGCGGAGGCAGGGAAAATCCGCTTGGAAACGAAGACTAACCAGGATATCAGCGACGAAGCATGCCAATGAAATGGGGGAAACCAGCTTATGAACGGTTTGGATGTTTCACCGGGTGCTGCAGTTATGGGTCTGCTGCCCATACTGACCTTGATTGTGACCTTGACGGTATTGAAGTGGAAGGCGAAGCGGGCCGCCGTGGTGTCCTGGGCACTGGCCCTGGTCATTGCTGCCGGTGCCTACGGCCTAACGGCCACCGGCTTCTTTGTGGCCTCTGGAAAAGGCCTTGCCTTGAGTTTGTTTGTACTGCTGATCATATGGCCTTCGGTGATGCTCTATCATGTGGTACAGGATTCGGGTGCCATGAAGACCATCAGCCGGTTTCTGCTCTGGGTCACGAAGGATCGGATTCTGCAGTGTCTCCTCTTAAGCTGGTGTTTTGCAGCCTTTGTCCAAGGCATTTCCGGATTTGGTATGCCGGTGGTCATTGCAGCGCCCCTGATGGTGGGAATGGGTTTTTCGCCCGTGGCTGCGGCCACGACCACCTTGGTCGGACATTCCTGGGCTGTTACATATGGCTCCATGGCGTCGTCGTATTATACGATCCAACTGGTAACCAGCCTGCCGGGCCCCGAGCTTTCGTATTGGATGGGTATGATGTTTCTGCTGCCCATATTAATCTGCGGCTTTTCCGTTGCCCACATCGATAAGGGCTTGGATGGCCTGCGGCGGGCTGTCCTCCCGGTCTTGGTGATCGGATTAGCCATGGGACTTGTTATGTGGGGTGCAGCGGTGTTTGGTTTCGAACAGCTGGCTAGTGTACTGGCGGGAGCCGTCGGATGTGCTGCTGTGGCCGGTTTTTCCCGGGCTGCAGGACAGTTCGGTACGGTTCGTGCAGAATCCGAGGAGGCTACAGCGGTCATGCCCAGGGGTGTGGCGCTCTTTCCCTACGGCTTTCTGGTGGTCTCTATTTTATTTTTCCAAATTGGTCCCATCAAAGAGGCTCTGTCGGGCGTGAAGTTGGCCTTTGATTTCCCGGCCGTTACGACCCGTCTCGGCTATCTTGTAGAGGCTGAGGAGGCATACTCGGCGATCCAGCTGTTTTCCCATCCGTTTTTGTTCCTGCTGGCAGCCATAGCCATTGGCTCGCTCCTTTTTGTGCGCGGCGGCCACTGCAGAAGCGATGTCATCGGCGGCGCCTTCCGCAAGACCGTCAAACAGAGTGTGAACACTACGATTAGCATAACCTTCATGGTCATGATGGCTCTGTTGATGAATGACTCCGGGATGACTCGAATCCTGGCCGTGTCGGCGGCCGAGGGGGCCGGCTCGCTATATCCGTTTCTGGCTCCGTTTATCGGGGTATTGGGCAGCTTTATGACAGGAAGCAATACCAACTCCAATGTCCTATTCGGCGCGCTCCAGGTACAAGCGGCAGTGAGCATGGGCGTAAGTCCTTTGATCATGGCGTCAGCCCAGTCCATTGGGGGCTCCATCGGCAGTGCTGTTGCTCCGGCGAAGGCTGTTTTGGGCGCCACGACCGTAAACTTGACGGGCAGTGAAGGCGAAATACTGCAGAAAACGGTTGCCTATTGCTTCTTGAATGTGGCCGTGGTCGGCGTACTGACATGGATCCTCATTCGATGGGTTGGCTGAGCGACAAGATCGCCGTGCGCGTATCATGGAACTGTGAGGAGGAGCAAGCAATGTCTCATCTGCATACGTGTGACGCTGTGCCGGCATCCCAGGCCGCTATGGCACCATTCGGCCGTTTGATTGAACTTCGGAATGGAGAACCTTCCAAACAGGGGCACGGCTGGAAGTGCTGGGGTTTCCTGGGCTATCTTGAGTGCGGCGGACCCGTGGATGTGGGAGTGGTATCCACCGCTAGCCGTTCCATTATCGTTGAGGCCATGGAACGCCATACCAGCCGCGAAGAGCTGCTGTGGCCTACGGACAGTCCTATTGTGCAGCCGCTGGCTGCGGGCACTGGTCCGGATGCCTCGGCCCGGCCGGTTGCGGACTCTGTGCAGGCGTTGATCGTACATCCCGGGCAGGCACTGATCATCGGCCGCGGGACTTGGCACAGTCCTGCCTATCCTTTGGCCGACGATACACTGTATTTCTTTGCCATCGAAGCTGCAGAAGACAGTGTCGACTATGGAGATCAGCCGTGGGTGCCCTTTGACGGCGGCAAGAAGCTGCTGGTGAGCACTGGAAGCTGAAATTACTGCCATTGGTCTTGGTGCGGGCATGGGTACAGCGCCCGGGAGGAAATGGTTCTCGGAGGGCTTTCGGAGAGATAATGGGTGGGCAGACAGGCAAGCCGTTGCGGAAAATGGAAGGATTTTGAAACGAAACGACGAATGTTCCGTGTGGGATTTGCCAAACTACTCTTGGGGGAAGGGAGGGTCGGCCGCGGGACGGTCTTTGGCGTGTCCGGAGATGGCGCTTGCGTTGCGGCTGGGCCGTTTTGCATGGCGCTGTTTTAAGAGCATGCCTGGGATGCCAGTGCACGCCGCAGACGGAAGATATTGCGTGGTGCTGTTGGAGCAAAATGAAGGAGGCGTTTTTTGTGCGGGATTTAAACATAATAATAACATTATGTCTTGCCATCGTAATCAGTTTCGCTGGCAGTGCAGAGGCAAACGATACTGACGTGATCGTGGTTGGGGCAGGGATGTCCGGCATGGTGGCGGCCATCGAAGCTGCTGATTATGGAGCCGATGTGGTTCTGTTTGAGAAGACATCACGTTTGGGCGGCACAGCCGTTGTGGCCGGCGGTTCCATCAGCGGAGCCAACGCTCTGATGCAGTATGAGGCAGGCATTACCGATGACTCTGCGGAGCGCTTTTACGCCGATATTTACCGCCTCGGCCGGGGCGAGCACGATCCGGAACTGGCCTGGAAGCATGTGGAAGAAGCTGGCTTGGCCGTGGATTACATGGACAAAATGGGTGTTGATTTCGGTGATCGAGAGCCTGGAAACACCGCCTATGACCCCTTCGATGTGGACCGGCAGTATATGGCGGCAGACGGAGGGGCTGGCTACACTTCGGTTTTGGAGGAAGAAGTCGCCGCCCGCGTCGAGCGGGGTCATATTGACCTGCGCATGCAAACGAAAGTAACGGGTTTGATCCAAGATGAATGCGGCGGTGTTGTCGGAGTCAACGTGGAAGATGTTGAATCCGGTGACACGGCGGAATATGCATCGGGTGCTGTGATCTTAGCCACTGGGGGTTATGCAGCCAATCTTGATTTGGTGAAGCGTTACAACTTCGACAATGCCCGTACTGCGGCACTGCCCCATGCTACCGGCGACGGATTTGAGATGGCTGAAGAAATCGGCGCTGGTTTTGCCAACATGGACTATTTGCCTGCATATCCCGGCAGCATCCCCTTGCCTGAGAGTCCTGAACGGCACGAGTTATCGGCCGAAGTGGAGGATTATCCCGGCGCAATCTGGGTCGACAAGTATGGCCGGAGAATGAGCAGCGAGCATGACCTGACGACCGGTGAACGCCAGGCTGTCTGGGCAGAAGCACCGGCCAATAAGGTGTTTATCATCCTTGACGAGGGCATTCGTTCGGACAATGCCTCGATCATTGCCGGGCATGACTGGGAGCGTTTCGAGGAACTGCTGGATGGCGGCGTAGTGAAGTCCGCCGACACGGTTGAAGAACTGGCTGAGGCTCTCGGGGTAGATGTGTCGGGCTTGCACGATACCGTCGACGCCTACAACCAGTTCGTTGAGCAGGGTGAAGATGAAGACTTTGGCCGGAGCGAACTGGAATACAAACTGGAAAATCCGCCGTTCTATGGTATCAAAACCTATCCCTTTGTGCTTCTGACAAAGGGTGGCCCCACCATGAACACCAATGCCCAGATTTTAGATGAGCATGGCCGCGTCATTCCCGGCGTCTATCAGACGGGAGAACTGGTGGGCGGCGCCAACATTGGCGGACAAGGCTCTGTGGGCGGCCTCGCCCATACCATCAATGTCGTCTGGAGCAGGATTTCCGGTCAGCACGGTGCCGCCTATGCCCAGCAGAATCGTTAA
>PUOC01000129.1 GCA_003551965.1 Clostridiales bacterium
ATTGAACGGCGGGGAACAGACAGTTTCAAATGGGACTACACAAAGCAGATGCTCGGTGCTTCCGACGTAATTCCTCTCTGGGTTGCGGATATGGACTTTAAAGCACCGCAACCGGTCCTAGACGCTCTCCACCAGCGCGTAGAACACGGTATTTTCGGCTACACCGGCCGGGGGGGCAGTTATCACCAAGCCATTCAGGATTGGCTGCAGCAGCGCCATGGATGGCCGGTTGAGAAAGACTGGATTGCCCATATGCCAGGTGTAGTGGCCTCGCTGCGGCTCGCGGTCGATGCGTTCACTGAACCTGGCGATCGAATCATCATTCAACCGCCTGTATATTACCCGTTTTTCCGAGTGGTGGAAAACAGCGGCCGCAGGATTGTGGAAAACCCTCTCCATTATGACGGGCACCGCTATGTCATGGATTTCACCGATCTTGAATCCAAACTGCAGCAGGGTGCAGCGATGCTGATCCTTTGCAGTCCCCATAATCCCGTGGGCCGGGTATGGACCCGCAGCGAACTCCAGCAGCTGTCTTCTTTGTGCTCCCAATACGGTACGCTGCTGGTGTCCGATGAGATCTGGGCGGACTTAGTGTTTCCCGGCCATACCCATCACTGCGTGGCCAATCTGGACCAGGAAAGCGCAGAAAACACAATTACGTGCATCGCGCCTAGCAAGACGTTCAACCTGGCGGGTTTGACCACATCATGTGTGATCATACCCGATCCGAAAAAGGCCGAGCACTTCAAAAAGGAAGCGTCTGCCCAGGAATATGGACTTGGCAATGTGCTGGGCATGACTGCTCAAGAAGCCGCGTACCGGCACGGCGGTCCTTGGTTGGACCAACTGATCGGCTACCTGGCCGAGACCAAAGATTGGGTCAAGGATTACCTGACACCCCTCCATCCGCAGTTGCATTGGATTGAACCGGAGGCCACCTACCTGTTATGGCTCAATCTCAATTATCTGCAGGCATCAACGGCAGAAATGCGGGATGCCTTCTACCATCAGACTCGAGCGGGAGTGCATATGGGCTCGAAGTTCGGCGACCAAGGAAGCGGCTTTGTCCGTGTCAACATCGCCGCTCCCCGCCAGATTATCCGGGAGGGAGCGGGTGAGATCCACAAAGCCCTGACGATCCTTGAGAACCGGTTGGACGACAAGCAATAGGAAGGATCTTCCATGAAGGCAGCAAACATCCGTTGGTCCAGTCCCATAACGGCGGGAGTGGCAGCTGTGGCCGCATCAGTCTTGTGGGGCAGTGCCTTTCCTGTCCTAAAACTCACCTATGAACAGTTGAACATCGCGCCAGGAGATTATGGAAGTCAGATATATTTGGCCGGACTGCGGTTTTTTCTGGCAGCCCTGCTGCTGTTTCCCTATCTGCGATTTGGACTGCATCGTCCCATTGCCGTCGGAGGATGGCAAAGACTGCTTCCTCTCTTTATCCTAGGCGTTTTTCAGACAGCCCTGCAGTACTTTTTCTTCTATGGCGGCGTCGCCAATACAACCGGTATCAACAGTGCTATTCTGCATTCCAGCGGCACGTTTATGCTTGTTATTGCCGCTCACTTCCTCTACCGGGACGATCGGATGACATGGGGAAAGTGGATTGGCCTTACGACTGGATTGGCCGGTATTCTATTAGTCAATTGGCGGCAGGCTGCCGATGGATTGGATTTCGTGTTCTCTTTTCAAGGCGAAGGGTTTCTGCTCATCTCGGGCGCCGTATCAACCGCCGGGATGGTTTTGGCCAAGCGCTTAGCCGGGTCTATGCATCCGGTCTTGGTCAATGCCTGGCAGCTGTTTTTCGGTTCACTCTTTTTGATCGCCGTGGGCACTGCAGCACTGGAGCACTCTGTTTCCCAATGGACACCTATGGCGGTGTTGCTGCTGGTGTATTCCGCCGCTTTGTCAGCCGCCGCATTTTCCCTGTGGTACACGGTGCTGAAGCATCATCGCGCCGGCGAAGTCGCAGTATACCGGTTCATGATACCCGTCACAGGCGCACTGCTCTCAGCGGTGTTTCTTCCCGACGAAAGGTTTTCCCTTATGGTACTGCTATCATTGATCTGCGTGTCCGCAGGCATTGTCTCGGTATACCACTTTGCAAACCATGACTCCAAGCGTTAAGCGAGGTGCTTTTCCGTGGATTCCAAAGGCCGCTCCATGCGTCTCAGGATTATGGCGGCACTGCTTCTGGCATTGCTGATTACGTTCTTTCACCGCTTTGCCATCGGTGTTGTCGCCGATGATCTCCAGCGCGAACTGCTGCTTAGCGCTGCTGCCCTAAGCAACCTTGGCGCTGCCTACTTCTATGTGTATGGGGTTTTGCAGGTTCCGGTAGGGTTTATCCTGGATGGGCTTGGCCCGAAGCGGTTAACCGCCGCCGGTATGGTTACCGCAGCGGTGGGATCGTTTTTGTTTGCAGCGGCTCCTAACTACGGATTGGCTCTGCTGGGCCGGATTATTGTCACAACGGGCTTAGCAGGCATATTTCTGTCGATCCTAAAAGTGCAGTCCATCTGGTTTGAAGCCCGGTACTTCTCCCTGCTGGCCGGGATAACTTCTTCCGTCGGTAATCTCGGGGCCGTCCTGGCACAGGCGCCTTTGGCCGCTGCTGCCGCAGCTTGGGGCTGGAGGACCGTTTTCTTTGGCCTGGGAAGCGTGTCGCTCTTTAGTGCTGCAGCCATCTGGATTGTTGTGGCCGATAGGCCCGAAGATCGCGGAGTTACGCCGATTCACCACTATGAACAGGCCGATCGCAGGGCTTTGTTGCAAGGGCTGTACGCAGTACTGCGGAATCCCCATACATGGCCCGCCGCAGTGGCCTTTTCTGGCCTGATGGGAACCAATATGGCACTAGGAGGCGTCTGGGGCGTATCCTATCTCAGCCAGGTCCATGGTTTTGGACGCGAAACCGCTGCTATGCTCATGCTGTGGATGACTTTGGGACTGTTGTTGGGTTCACCGGTGGTCGGATTTCTAGCAGGGAAAATCGGGCGCCTTCGGCCCATTATCTGCGGTGGTTCCACCGCGGCGCTTGTGGTCTACGCTGTACTATGGATCGCGCCAACCCTGCCGATTTGGGCGTGGACGCTGCTGTTTTTGGCGTTGGGCCTATCGGCCATTTCCTTCATCCTCTGCTTTACCAGCGTCAAAGAGGCCAACAACCTCCGGTATTCTGGAATCGCAACTAGTGTGGTCAACTTCAGTGCGTTCTCGGTATCGGCGCTGATCAGTCTGTTGATGGGCTGGGCATTGGACGTGACCTGGGACGGTGTGTTGGCCGGCAGCGCTCCGGTGTATTCATTGGCCAGCTTTCGCTGGGCCCTCGGTATTCTGCTGCTTTTCAACCTCCTCGGATTGACGGCCGCGTTCTTTCTCTATGAAAGGGCAGAAAAAAAGTGCAAGCCGGCGCCCGCACAACGTTACACTGGCTAGACTGGTTTTGATCAAGCGAGACTGCGGCGACCGCGGCGGGACTGCTGCTGTGCACGCGGCCTTGCAATCGGCCTCGTCCCCTGCTATACTAGAACAGAACCGACTGCGTAACACACCTCTATACGGAAAGGGGAATCGATGCCTGCGATGAGGGGCTAACCTATCCATTCACACCAATCACTCCATGTACGCGATGTATGTATGGAATTTTTTGGTTCCGGATAGGATCATTCTGCCCTTTTTTCGATTTCTCCGTCCCTCGCTGGGAACGGGTTCGTAACGGCCGCGAAACCTGTGCCGTTTCTAGAATTCGCCTTCCCGAGGGGCAGTGGGTAGAGATGTGTTTGCCTCACCGGAACCCCGGGAGGTTTTTTTGTGCTCATTTTGGAATCTCGCGACATCGAAAAGTCCTATGACGGCCGTCAGCTGTTTGAAATCGAATCCCTTGAAATCCGAAGCGGTGAGCGGATCGGGCTTGTGGGGAGCAACGGTTCGGGCAAAAGTACACTGCTGAAGATACTGGCAGGCCAAATACAACCGGATAGAGGAAACGTTACAGGGCGAGGAACAACGGTACTGGCTGAGCAGTTTCCCCACGAGCGGCAGCGGATCCTTGCCCGTGAAACCGCCGGCCCCTGGTCAGTGCCCCTGCGCCTGCAGATGAGCGGCGGTGAGGAGACTCGTGCCCAGTTAGCCGAGGTCTTAGCACGCCCCAGCCATCTTCTCCTGCTGGATGAACCCACGTCCAATCTGGATATGGAAGGCATTATCCGATTAGAGAAGGAGTTGAGGCATCGTTCCGGCGCTGTCGTTCTGGTCAGTCACGACCGTACCACGCTCGATAACCTTTGTACACACATCTGGCATCTCAACGAAGGAAAACTCGAGGTGTACCGGGGCAACTACAGCGCCTTTGAGAAGGAATCAGCCAGAAGAGAGCTGGAAGCGCGTCATCAATATGAGCAGTATGCATCGGAGAAACAGCGCCTGCAGCGAGCGTTGTCGGAGAAGAAACAGCAGTCCCAGTCGATGCGCAAGACACCTAAGCGC
>PUOC01000068.1 GCA_003551965.1 Clostridiales bacterium
AAATACTTTGTGAAAAACCAAGGCACGAACGAGCTAGAGCAGATCCTTGAAGCTCTGAACCTACCCAAAATCCCACAATACGGCAGGTTAAAGGAACTCACAGGATAGTATATATACAGATAAAAAAACCGAAACGACCACAAATCCTTGGTCAACAAGGGGTTGTGGTCGTTTTACCTCAAAAAAGGTGCAAAACTTGGGAAAAAGCGCCTGCACGGACACACCAGAAGAGGGAGTGGCCCGCGCCAATCCCTCTTCTGGGCTGAATGGCAGAATCTACGGTGTAATATTGTTCAGCAAAAAGATCACAGCCCAAATCACGAAGACAGCACCGATCAGTTGGAGCATCGGCATGAACCTCCTTTTTTGTTGGGTCTTAGCATATTACTTCTGCAAATCCCGCCCTGAGTCCTCCCTGCCTTCTGTAAGTACATGGTAGACGTCGCCGAGATCCGTTTCCCGGGTGTGGATGGATAGAATGGTCCCAAGCTTCTGCAGATGCGCCAGTGCTTGGCTCCAATCGGTATTCCGCAGGTTCAAGGTCACCTCCACCCGGTCCCCATCCAGCCACCGTGCCGGCCACGGCACCTCCCCCAGCGCCCGGCCGGAGGGTGAACCTGCTGGCATTTGCAGCAGCACCACTGCCGCCGGTTCCGCCACGCCGCCCTTTAGGGCAGCGGGCGTGTCCAGGGCGGCCAATCGCCCTTGATACAAAACAGCAACCCGATGGCAGATCTGGTCGGCTTCCTCCAGGGAGTGGGTGCTGAGAAATACCGTCTTACCATGGCAAGCCATGTCTTGTATGGCCAAGCGCATCCAACGCTGCGAAGCCGGGTCCAGCCCACTGGTGGGTTCATCCAAGATAAGCAGTTCCGGATCGTGGAGGAGCGCCCGGCATAGAAGCAGGCGCTGTCGCATTCCTTTAGAATACTGCGATACCGCTTGGTGAGCGCTGTCCCACAGCTCAAAATTCTCCAGCAGCTGCTTTATCCGTTTGTCACCGATACCGTGCAATGCGGCCGCAAAGCGAAGATTCTGCCAGCCGCTGAGCCGTTCGTAGATGCTGGGCCGCTCTAAAACGGCACCGATCCGCTGCATCACTGTATCCTGGGCCGGACTGGGAACCTGCCCGAACACACGGCAGCGCCCAGCACTGGGTTTGGTCAGGCCGAGCAGAATGCGAATGGTCGTTGTCTTTCCCGAGCCATTGGGGCCCACAAAACCAAAGATTTCCCCTGGTTTTACTGTGAAGTCCAACGCATCCAAAACATGGCGGCTGCCAAACTGTTTACACAGGTTCTCTGCTTCAATGACGGATTCATGGGTGGGGTTCACTGATAGGACTCCTCTTCCAGTACGTCTTCCGGGTCCCAGAGAAGGTATACTGTCACTTGATCCGGTTCTTCATACACCGCAGCCCAATAGACCGTCTTGTCTATGGTTTCCGTGCGTTGGCTGCCTAAAGCGTAAAAGGATGCTGTATACTGCACCTTCACCGTCAAATATGCATCGTAGGCATCGTCAATCAGTGTCCGCAGCCCCCTGGGAGGCCGCTCTGCGGTATCGCTGTCCGATACTTCAATGTCCGTCAAGGCCAGCCTTAAGCGTTCAAAGTGATGCTCTTGGTATTCCGTATACTGTTTCTTCGTCATGACTTCTCGTATTTCCGGAGCCATCCATCGGTAGACATCTTCGAACTGTTCTGCCGCGTAAGCTGCGTACACTTCCTGTGTCAGCTGTTCAGCGCTGTGCAATGCCTCCAGCTCCAAACCATCGTTTCCGGCCGATCCAGAACCCGATGTCAGCAATACCAGCCAAAGCACCGCCAGCAAAAACCTTCTATCGACGCGCATGAAAGACCACCCTTCGCAAAAACACATAGCCGAAAATGAGCAGCAACATGGCAGTAATGGCCAAAAGGCCAGCATCCATAAGGAGCTGCAAGCCGCCGCTTCGATGGTAGAGCAGCTGCTCTAAGCTGCGGAAGACGTAGTAGGTCGGAACCCAGGACGCCAGCCGTTCAGTGAACGGCGATAGGTCATGGATCAGCGCCGGGAACAGCAGGGGAAGATAAAGCACCGTCCCCAAAGCCCTCGCAGTCGATTGGCTGTGGGCCACCGTTCCGACCAAAATTCCCAGCGCAGTGAAAGCTACCGCCCCGACAAGGACAATCAGAAGCACCTGCACGATGACTCCGATACCGAATCCCATGACGCCATTGAGTACCAACATGAGGACCATGGTGATGAAGGTCAGTATGACTCCGAACAGGCATTTGCCGAGCAAAACTTCCCAAAGGTTCATAGGCGACGTAAGGATAAAATCCATGCTTCCCGATTCCCTTTCCTCCGCAAATCCACCGGACACAACCATAACGCCGATCATGGTCATGGTCAGTGTCATCCAAATGGGAAGCAGTGATTGGCCGACACCATGTTCTGTGACAGCCTCCACATCCAGGAAGTAGCCGGGCGAAGCCCGAAAATACTCGTCCAAAAGGCGCCGGACCATGTCCGTAAGAGCATAGTAGCGCACGGGTCGCGAAGCATCGACATGCAGCGTGACCGTATCTTCGCTTTCCACTGCCAGCAGAGCATCGATGCGTCCCCTCTCCACTTCCCGCCTGCCTTCTTCTAGGGACTGCAGAGGCTGGACATGAATATTGGCTGCATGGCTTTCGATGAAATCCGCCACCTCGGTATCCTGTTCCCAGACTGCGAAGGTAAACGACTGCGGAACCTGACTGGCATCCAGGACTGAAAACAGCACCGATGCCGCCAAGGGCAGCAGCAGCGAAATTAGGATAGTGCGGTTTTTGAGCGAGTCCTGCAGATCCTTCTTCGTCAATGCTCCTATTCGTCGACCGCTAAGGGACATAGCTTCACCAAACGCCGCGAGATGCCCCTGCCTTCAGGTATGGGGAGGAAAGCGGCGGCGGGCGTTAGCCCGCTATTCCTTTCTTATCGTATTGCCAACCCGGGTTTCTTTGTACTGGCCGCATATATCGCCAGGATATGCCCTGGCAAATGCGTTTACAGAGTGCGCCAGGCACCTCTTATGCCCCGCCTATTGTTCAATACACGTAAATCGGTATCACCGTCGTTTCAAAAGGTTCACCGTAGCGGGAGTACACGATCTCCACTTCGGCAGGCCCCGGTCGAACAGCCATCAGCACCATTTCTTGAAAAGAGCCCATATAGCTCTGATAATGGACATATTCCACGGCATCACCGTCGAGCAGAAGTTCCATTCCACTGCTGCGCGTCTGGCGCAGGGCGGCATAGAATAGCGTGCCCACGGGTACTTGTCTCGTCACAGGCCTGTCTAGAACCAAAGCGCCGTTTTCCATTGAGAAGGGTGCGCCGGCAGCCTCTGTCTCTGTCAGGTTTTCCAAGCACTGCTGGGCCATGAGGAACCACGTATCGTCGCCGTCTCGGCGGACCTCGACCAACCCGGTAAAGGCTTGTTCGCCTTCTGCACTCCACTGGGGATGATCCAGCCGCAGCCAATGGTCTGCTGCAATCTGAACCCATGAACTGGAAGCACTGGGCCGGGTGCGGCCGTCCGGCCCTTCGGGCCGGAGCAGTGTTGACAGTACATAGAGGCGCCCTTGAAAGGATTCCGGTGCTGCCAGGAAACCGTCGGCATCGAATATGGCCGTCATAGACGGGCTGTCCTGTTCGCGGTCGTCGGCAGCATTTGTCTGCCAATCCACCAGCAACACATCATAGGAAGCGCCGATACACTTTACATGCACGACACCATACCCCTCCAGCTGGTAGACGGCAGTATCGCTGTCGGTTTCTACAAGAGCTGCATCCACGGTTCCGGAAAACTGCGGAGTTTCCGTGCACGGAACCAGTACGTAGCCTCCGCTCGGCACGGTCCGCGGCTCGCTTCCACACAGGGGTACGACCTCCATCCCCGCAGCGGCATGGCCGGCGCTTAACAACAGGGCCACCATGGTAATTAGAAGAAGCATTCGATTGGTCATGGATGCAGCGCTCCTCTCAAGAAATTTGGATCTAGATCACAAAAGCCAAAATCATGGGCACAGCTGTCTTAAGAATGAGCACCCTCGCCATATGAAGAACGAACACCGGCATTGGATCGCGGTGGTATTGGATGGCCAAGGCGGTCATCACTGCCACCCCGGCCGGTGCCGCCGCCATAAAACAGGTGGGAAAATCCCACTTCGAGACCCGTTTCAAAACACCGGCCAGCAGGAATGAACTGATAAAGGTCAACACCGTCGAAAGAATGACGGGGACAATCAAAATCCCAGACCACAGAGTGACACCGACCTGCGGATCCATGTTGTCCGATACCATAATGCCAACGCCCACCAGCAGAAATCCCAACACTCGCTGATCGGAGAACTGGACTTCATATCCCAAGACGGTGGCAGTCACCACCGCGGCTATGGACCCGACCATTCCGCCTGCGGGAACCCCGATC
>PUOC01000191.1 GCA_003551965.1 Clostridiales bacterium
GTACAACAGCACTTTTCGCGTCGTGCATTCCTGTCTTTATGCTTGCGGGGATCCAAGTCATCACTAAGCCTATGCAGGGGCCCTTCACAGTGGACTAAATCCCATGTCGATGTGCTTGATCGTCTGCCTGCGGTGCCGCGACAATGTTCCAATAGATACCGGTTATGTTCTGTGCCGGTCTGTCACAAGCGAAGAGCTAGGTGTGGGTACACCTAGCTCCGCCATAACCAATGAAGTTCTTCACGCTGCGTCATTTATTATCTGGCAGTCAAGGATCCTTTTGCTGCCATCGTGTTTGCAGAACGTAAGAAGGTTTGGGTTGTCATTCCCTGCAGCCGGGCAGTTCGTCAACATCGGTCTGTCAGCCGGCGGGCCAGGTTCGGTCCAGAAGTGCACGACGTTCCGGCTTGGGACCCCCTGCGGGGACGAAACCGGCGCTCTCAGCACAGTGACAGTGGTTCTCCAAGTCAAATAATCACAAGAGCCGTCATCCAGTGGCAAGTGCCAAAGGCCAACCTCTCGCCTATGCTTGCCATGTGGCCCTCACCAGCAACGGGGTTCAATCGAAATTCCATTTCACCGGTTTGCGGATCTTCAATGCGCACAGACCCTTCGGCTTCAAAACGGGTTTGGCCGTCGGCATCAACAATGCGCAGGGCATAATCGTCGTCTGTCTCAGCCATGGGAGCTGTACCGGATTCTCTGCCCAGGTGTACGGCCGCCGCGCCGTCCTGGAAAAGAATCAGCCCGATCATCGTCTCCTCTCCTCGCTCCAGTGTCTGGGCAGACGGCCTTCCTTCCCTTCGCTGAGAGATGCCGACGGGGATATAAACAAACTCGTCAGCGCCACAGATAACCGCAAAGTTGAAGTTCAGGGCCCAGGATTCTTGAAGCCAAGCGCCGTCTCGCTGCAGCGCGCGGGCCTGAAGCCGGGAGAAATCGACCCCGATTTCTTCTGTTGCTGCCTGCAGAATTCTCTGGCTTTCTTCATCGGGTGCTTGAAGGTCGACCACAGTGGAAGAAAGGTTCGTTCTTTCGAGAGCCTGCTCAATTCTTGCAGCATCTCCGTCTGTACCTGCAATCATCGACTCAAACTCTTGGGCAGCCTCCTCAGAAAAGGGCTGTACCCACTGCAAGCGGGCTTCCTCTGCACTTTCCATGATGCCGTGGGCAGCGCCGAATTGGCTGCCAGCCAGAAAGACCACAGTGAGAAGCACGAAAACAAATGGTCTCAGTTTCAACTTTCCCACCTCCTTAGTATTCGTCTTCTGTCCAAAATATACAATTCCTTCCAAAAATAATGTTGTGGTCGGAATATTTACTTTTTGTTGTTAAATGACAGCTTCTTCTCGGTCTATATGCCCCCGTCACAGGCCACGTTTCCGCCAATCACACAAAAAGAAGCCCCTGTCCCGGAAACATGGCCGGCACGGAGCTTCTTTCTCTTGGGATACGTTTACTTCACCTGTTGCTGGCGAAACACTTCTAGCACACGGGCCTGAGCACCGTCTAGATGCTGCTCTGCCAACTGCTTGGCCAGGGCACTGTCACCGTCGGCAATGGCCGCGAACAACCTGCGGTGGTCTTCTAGAGCCTGCTGCAGCCTGCCGCCGCCAGCCAAAGATGCTGCTCGAAATCGGGTAATTTGCTCAAACAAATTGTCGAGAATTCTCTGCAGCAGTTCATTGTGGGAAGCTTCGCAGATCAGGCGGTGGAAAGCTGTGTCAATTTCAATGCAGCGGGCCACATCGGAGGCGGCGATGCATTGGGCTATGGATTCGGTCTGTTCCTTCAGCTTGGCTATCTGTTCCTTGGTGATGTGCTGCGCAGCTAAGGAGGCAGCCAACCCCTCCAGGACTATCCGGACCTGGAATATGTCGGTGATCTCTTTCCTGGATTTGATGCCGCTGACAAAGGCGCCCTTGCGAGGAATAATGACAAGAAAGCCCTCCTGCTCCAACATCCGGATGGCTTCGCGAGTAGGTGTGCGGCTGACTCGAAACTGCTCTGAAATCCCGACCTCTGTCACCTGTTCCCCGGGAACGAGGCGTCCGGTTAGAATCCCCTCTCGGAGAATATCGTAGATCTGTTCCCGCAGCGGTTTGTAACTGTGGGGATCAATCGGCGGAAGATCATGCATCGGCCTGCACCTCCATGGACCTAGGGTACACGAGTGCAGATATTTCTGTCAAGATACGACTGGCCGTGTCATGGGCTTTTACCTACCTTTTACGTTATACGCAGACGGAAAACAATCAGAGCACGGATTTCTCAATGTATACATGCACATTTAGCCCTTTTCGTCTTTACAGCCGGCACCGTACACTCTATAGTTAAGCTGCAGAGACGACTCCACTGAGATTTGGATCAGTGGCGAAAGGTTGGAATCCAAAATGAAATCCATAAACTACCCGCAACCACAGGGCCTCTATCATCCCTCCTATGAACACGATGCATGCGGCGTCGGATTTGCCGTGGACATCCAAGGACGGCCGTCGCACGCCACCGTCAAACGGGGGCTCCAGATACTGGCCCGTCTCAGTCACCGGGCCGCTGCAGGCGCCGACAACGACTCCGGCGACGGTGCGGGGATGCTGCTGCAGATCCCCCATCAATTCCTCTGCGGAGAGTTTGCGCAGCTGGGCATTGAACTGCCGGCTGCGGGGACATACGGCGTGGCCATGCTCTTCCTGCCCCGGGACAGCCAGGCCCGCGCCCATGCCGAACAGATCTTTGCCGGCACGGCAGAGCAGGAAGGCCTCACGGTTTTGGGATGGCGTAACGTTCCCGTACACCCCGGCGTTCTCGGCACTGCAGCGGACCAATGCCGCCCCGCCATTCGCCAGGCATTTCTCGCACCCCAAAACGGGACACCGCAAAGTCAGGAAGCATTCGAGCGGCAGCTGTTCATGGTGCGCAGGCTTGTGGAAAAACAACTGGGGGGCGACTTTTACGCAGCCAGCATGTCTTCCAGAACCATCGTATATAAGGGCATGGTGACCGCCCAGCAGCTGCCTGGCTTTTATCCGGATCTGCGGAACGAAAAGACAGCCAGCGCGCTCTGCTTGGTTCATTCCCGTTTCAGTACCAACACCTTCCCCAGCTGGGAACGGGCCCATCCAATCCGCTATATCGCCCACAACGGCGAGATCAACACCCTGCGGGGCAACGTTAACTGGATGAACGCCAGAGAATCTGTGCTGCACTCGCCCGTGTTCGGCCAAGACCTAGAGCGCTTGTTTCCCATTCTACAGCACGAAGGCAGCGATTCTGCCATTTTCGACAATGCCCTGGAATTCCTTCACCACAACGGCCGCAGCCTGCCCCATGCCGTGATGATGATGATTCCGGAACCGTGGTCGGGACACAAACAGATGGAGGAGAGCAGGCGGGCCTTCTACGAGTATCACAGCACTATGATGGAGCCATGGGACGGGCCGGCACTGGTAGCCTTCACAGACGGCAGCCAAATCGGCGCGGCCCTGGATCGCAATGGCCTGCGTCCAGCCCGTTATTGCGTAACCCGAGACCAACAGCTGATCATGGCTTCCGAGGCCGGTGTACTGGACATTCCTGCCGAAGCCGTTGAACACAAGGGAAGGCTGAAGCCTGGAATGATGCTGCTTGTGGATACGGACCGGGGACGGATCGTTGAAGATCAGGACCTCAAAGAAGAACTGGCTTCGGCCAGCCCCTATCAAGAGTGGCTCCAGGAAGGCATCATCGATCTTAATGCACTGCCTGCAGCGCAGAAGCAGGCTGCGGAGACGGGCGGGGCACCGTTGCTTGAGAAGCAGAAGGCCTTTGGCTTTACCAACGAAGATCTGAATCTGATACTCACTCCCTTAGCCAGGGACAGCCAGGATCCCGTGGGGTCCATGGGCACAGACTCTCCCCTGGCCGTGCTGTCGGAACGGCCGCAGCTGCTGTACAGTTATTTCAAGCAGCTCTTTGCACAGGTCACCAATCCGCCCATTGATTCTATCCGGGAAGCACTGATCACGTCCACCGTCACCTACCTGGGCGCCGAAGGAAATCTTCTGCGTCCCGGAGCCGAAAGCTGCCGGCGGGTACGGACAGACAGTCCGATCCTAAGCAGCGGGCAGCTGGACAAACTGGCGGCCCTCCAAGATGATGCGCACCGCACCGACACGCTGTCGCTGGTGTATTCCCACCGGCAGTGCGGCTTGGAGGAGGCCCTCGATGGCCTGTTTGCCCGGGCCGACGAAGCCATCTCCCGTGGTGCATCGATCCTCATCCTCTCGGATCGCACCGTCGGGCCCGATGGCATGCCTATTCCGGCACTGCTGGCCGTGGCGGGCCTGCACCATCATTTGATTCGGCAGCGGACGCGGACGAAGGTGAGCATTGTCCTGGACTCGGGAGAACCGAGGGAAGTGCA
>PUOC01000267.1 GCA_003551965.1 Clostridiales bacterium
ATAAGTTCTCCGTGAGTTCTTCCTGTTCTTTCTTGGCTTGTGCAGCGGCTTTTTCCTCTTGCGATGGAGCGAATATTTTATCCGCGTTTTGCAGTAGTTCGTTGCGCCAGCGATGGATTTGCGTTGGGTGTACACCATACTGGCTGGCAATCTCGCCAATCATCCGTTCACCTTTAAGAACTTCCAGTACGATCTCCATCTTCTGTTCCGGTGTCCATTTCTTCTTCTTAGCCATGATTTGACTCCTTCCGTTTCCGAAGATCCTTTTTTCGCCTTTCGGGAACGGTGTAGCTAAGACCTAGCCATTACGTGTCTCATTTTATGGGTCCAGTATAATTTGGCATGCGGTAACATAGTCGGTCGATTGCGGGCTGGTCGACGGTGAAGGACGTTTTTCAGTGTTTATAAAGAAACTGCACGATGATAGGGTGTAGCGAGGAGCACCACGCTCTGTGGGAAGGCATTGGCGGAATCACCAATGACTGCGACCACGCAGGTATTAGTGGGGTTGGCAGAAGCGTACGAGGCGGCTGTATGGTCGGATACGCCACCCGTGCATGACAGCGAATTGTGCTTTCTTACCGCGAAGGTCATGATGGGAAGTGGCTATTAGGAGCCGGCTGCTGACCTGCTAGGCGAAGCTGTGCGCTTCTCGCATCCGTTGTGGAAAGTTCGGATATTGGGGCAGTTTATGGAGTGCCATGCAAGGCGGGGTGAGGCTGGTTCAGAACTGGCGGAGCAGTTGAACACTTTGTTATACGAGTCAGGAGGCGTGGAAGGCCTGCGCTCCATGTTCACGAAGGGAATCAGTGTTTCCGCGCTAGATTCGCTGCCAGTGGACTTGCTTTCGCTGGCTGCCGGATTGGGATGGATGAAGTGTAGAAGGAGAGTGCTATATGGCCATTATTCTATCTGGTGGCGGGGACCCAGCCGCGGTTGTTTCTATTGACAGATATTTCGCGTCCCGTATCGATTTGGGGAAAAAGGTACTGTATATCCCGATTGCGATGGAACCCGATGTGTACAGCTACGAGGAATGTTTTGCGTGGTTTAGACGAACATACACGTCGTATGGTATTGCCCATGCAGAAATGTGCACGGACCTTAGCTCTGCACACTTGGATAGCCGTTACAGTGCCGTGTTCGTTGGCGGTGGCAATACGTTCAAGCTAATGCACGAAATTCGGCAATCCGATTTCGGTGAGCAACTGCGCGCCTATCTGAAGGCGGGTGGTGTCCTTTACGGCGGTTCTGCCGGTGCCGTCATATGTGGTAGGACGATCGAAACAGCTTTGTGCGCCGATTGTAACCGAGTTGGCATCAATGATTTCTCTGGACTGGATCTGTTAAACGGCTGGGATGTCCTTTGCCATTACGATCCGATCGTCCATGATTCTTTTGTCGCTGGTCTGCATCGAAAACTCTATCTGCTACATGAAGAATCTGGCTTGGTTATCGAGGATTCGGAGATATCTGCCGTCGGTAAGTCATTTGTTCGCAGGGACTCTGTCTCAGGGTCCGACGATGTCGTGCCACTGCTTTGAGTCCTGTAGCTTGAGCAATACGGTGAACGAGAAGTGACATAATTGCGGACCGATCCAAAGGGGTGCATGTGGATTTATAGCCGGAGACAATCCCACCAACCACCGTTGCCCACCTCAAAACTACACAAAAGCCCAGACCTCCGTTTCTGGGTTCGTTGTTGTTCCTGTCCGCTGCAACCCCATGCAACGCGAAAACTCGCCTTGGGACTCATCCTCCCAGGCTTCGTTTTGCGTCCAGCGCCGATTGGTTATCTACCGAATAGGAGAACCGTATGCAAGCTTATCCTCTTGTCGGTACAGGCTCTGCGTTCATCCTGTACCGGATGCGGTGCCTTTTGTCTGGCATGGGAAGCTGTCCTTTTGCATCGATAGCCGTGCAGTATCCACTCCCGCAAAGCAAAGCCTGCATCCGCCCTGTGGCCGGAAATTCCTGTCGCCAGTGCCGCGGTGGATGGCACAGCCCAGGGATGTCTTGCAGCAATCCGCAAATCCGCCCGCTGTTAGATGACCCCCTGATTACAATCCCAAATGACCATAGCCAACGTGCGCTGCAGTTATCGCACTGGCTCGCAAAGAACCGCTATCAGCCGCATCTTGAAGATGTCGGCGAGCCCGCTGGTTCTTTCATAAGGCCTGCCCCGCAGCCGATACGCGTCCGAGTTTCTGCTGAGCCTTACTTCCAATCCGCCGCAGGAACGAAATAGTGGTCTAGACAGTTTGAAAGCGCGGCGGATTCTACACTGACTGCGACTTCGCCCCGGTCAAGCGTATCGCCTCTGGAACACCTAAAGCACGGCGCCTTTGGAAATCCGGGCCGTGCTGATCCGACGATAAACGCAAGCCTAGCGCAGCATCTTGCTTGTAATTAACAAATTCTTAGGTTATAATAACCATATATTTTCATAAATTGCCTTAATTTATGAAAATATCGCCGGAGAAATTGCCCCCAACCCATGCCGCCGTGGATAACAGGAGAAAGCGAGGTAACCAAGAGCCTGCCTTATTGGGTGGGAAGATTGGCTCGCGGCCATTGAACGTGGATCGATCATCCGCGGACAAAAGGCTCCATCCATCGTTGCACAGCATTCCCGAACCCGGCCTAAACGGCGCAAGGCACCCGCCGTCTTCCACGGGACCAGCTACCGGCCCCTCGGGTCCCACTGGTTGGGCACAATGCTGCCACCCGGCCGGCCCACCCATTTTGGGAGAGGAGTGGTTTCATGGACAGGGCGCATTGGAAGCGAGTTTCCGACGTGCAGGTCGTTGACCGTGAGTACTTGACATGCTTGATGCAGCAAGCCGGATATGCCGCAGTCAAGGTGCAGAGTTTTTCGCCCACAAACGATGTGGGGCCTTCCTATGACGGCGGCGGCATGTTAGTGCGGTTCTCTCTCTCCTACGACGGCCCCCATGATGCCAAGGCCCCAGAGTCCATTGTCTTGAAACAGATAGGTCAAAATCCCTATCATCCAGGGGATGCATTCGGCTTTCGCCGCGAAGCGGATTGCTACTCACATGGCCTGTTTGACAATCTGCCGGGGCGCCTCTGCGTTCCCAAAGCCTACGCAGCCGTAGTGCAGAGGGATGCGCAGCAGGCTTGGATCTGGATGGAAGACATGGGCAAGGCCTTCGATGTAACTTGGAGCGCGGAAGCGCTGATCCAGCATACCCGTGACATCGCAGCGCTGCATGCGCTGTGGTGGGAACGCCGGGATGCATTGGCCGCCATGCCGTTTCTCTTACGAAGCGGCCTAACCATGTATTACGGAGGGCCGTTAACACAGCATTGGGATCAGCATTTCGCTGCCATCGCGGGAAATCCCAGGGCAAAGGACATAGAGCAGGTGTTTACCCCTGAGCGGCACCTCCTTTTAAAGAAGCTCTTGTCTTTGGTGACCGACATCTGCCAACAGTTAAAAAGACTGCCGCAGACGCTCCTGCACCAAGACGTCTATCCGCCCAATTTGGGCTGCAGCGGCGAACGCACGGTCCTGATCGATTGGGCTCTGGCCGGGCCCGGCACGCCTGGATCAGAACTGGCGGTAACGCTTCTTCAAGGATTCGAGTTCCTTACGGCGGACATTGGCAGTATCCGAGACGGAGAGCTCTTCAAAGAGCAGTTGCTCGAAGCATACCGGGCGAACCTCCAAGCTTGCGGCGTGAACCTCGATCTTTCCGATCTGGAGGCCGGCTTTGAACTCGCCTGCTGTCTCCGTCCAGCACATGCTGTGGGAGGCGCCCTCTTGCCCGGACTGCTGCTGGGACGCTCTCCGGAAGGCGGTCTCCGGGGATCTGTCCGACCCTGATTGCTATCTCTTTCTTGGTGAATACTTCTTCCATCTTCTCCAAAAGGCGGTCAAACGGCTGTAACCGCCCTGTGGGGCCAGAAGATATGCTCAAAAGGCAACAGCGGCGGCAGACTCGAACTAGGAAGCCAGCAGTACACTTGGCGCGGCAGTGATCACTTCTATTGCCCGCTGTTAATCAGCCGGACCCTCGCATTACGCAGCCCAAGGCAGTCCGTGCCTGCGACCGGCTTCCACCGGGGCGGCAGGAAGCAGGCCGCCCATGGACCGGAGATTGCCGGCAACCGTATTGATCCCAAACACCGACGGGGTCCAGCTTGTCGCCGTCATAAAGAATCTGGCGGCCAAGCCTGTGGAAGATTCCGCCCACAGATGAGTGCGGCCCAGTTCTGGCTTTGAAAGCCACGTAGCGGCACCAAATCCGCGGAGAAGAGTGCAAACAATGACGCAATCATCACAGGGTGCTTTTCAGAATGTGGATGCCGCAGCTTCAATCACCAAGAAGCGCAGACGGGAGTTTCCCGCTTTGGTCATGTGTCCGCGGCTTTATTGTTCGCCGCTGCTGTGTTCGCCGGGAGTTACGCCCGCAGAGGACATCAGCTGCGCCACCGTTTTAAACCGAGTGAGATCCCCGACTTCTGCCAAAATACCCGCAGAGGTAACAAAAGCAATGCCGCCTAACACCCGCAGAACTTGGACGATGGCTCCCAACGGCGTTTACCCAAGCGCTGCGCCTCTTTCTCCAGACGTTTTAAACACTCCTGGCATTCCTCCATCGCAAGGATTAACTCGAACAATACCATCTGCTGGCTGGAATACTCCAGTTTCAAAACAGGAAGCCACGCAAGATAAGCCGCAGTGTAATTTCGATGAGAACAGTTCAGTCCGTGCTGCAGCAGTATCTTGCCGATTCTTTGCCGCTGTTTTTGCAAATCTCGTTTTGCCGTCTCCCGCCAAATAACTCACGCAATGCTTCATGGTCTTCATCGGGCGCCCACACAGGGGTTAGTTCGCCGGCCCCAAGGGCAAGATTGACAGGGTCCGTGCGATCGGCCTTGACCTTATTGCCCGGTCTTTGCGGGATGAGAGAGACGGAGCTGCGACAATACAGCAGTGCCTTAGATTCTTGATCTGTCCCTACAAGCCATAGCCGCGTGGACCTGCTTCATAACAGAATAACGGCTGCCGATCGGTTCTCTCTAGCCTCCTCACGGATTTCTTAAGAGAAAAGGGGTCGTTAGGGATTTCGGCCAACGCCTTGGCGTCTTCTCGATCACACTAGACAATCGCTGCCCGTCTCGTTTTGTGCACATCAAGTCCGACATACCTGATACAATGCATGTAGGTCGACCGGCCGCGTTGCAGCTCTGTGCTGCTGATCTGTTGGTCTCAGTACAGCAGAACAACCTGCGGATCCGCGAGTGGGGTTGGCCCCTCCATTATACATAGCTCCTGACCAGCGGCCTGCGGCCAGGCAAAACGGTGCGGTATGTTGTACCACTTTGTTATGCAGTTGGCCGGACAGATTGGGTCACTATGGGTGCGGGAAGGCAAGGAAGCTTTACAAAGGGGTGAAGCGCATGGACCGGACATCCTGGGATGCTGTTCGGAACGTAGAGGCCGTGGAGCAAGGCTATCTCACCTATGTCGCTAGACGTGCGGGTGCTGCAGAGGCCAAGATCGCAGGCTTCAAACGGGATTTTCTGCAGCAGAACAGTAACGGTGGCGGCGCAATCTATCGGTTTCGGCTGGATTACCTCCAAGGGAAGAGCGAGAAGGCACCCGAGTCAATCATTCTCAAAATTTCCCGTCCCAATCCAACAAGTGCCAACGAGCCCGGTTATGTTTGTCGGGAAGCACACTGCTACCAACACGGTCTCTTTGATCATCTTAGCGCTGCTCTGTATGTACCGAAGGCGTATCATACTGTTGTGTGGCCAGAACAGGATGAGTGTTGGATTTGGATGGAGGATCTTGGCGAGAACGCATTCCACCAGATTTGGACAGTACAGATGCTGAAGAAGGCTGTTCGGGACATTGCCCATCTCCACGCTCAATGGTGGGAGCGCACCAATGAGCTGGAGAGATTTCCCTATCTCCTGCACCGTGCCCAAGCCATGTTCCAGAGACAATATGCCGAAGAGATCAAGCAGGCCTTCACCGCCATTGATACCCATCGGTCGGCAACGGCGATCAAACAGGTCTACACGCCGCAGCGAGAGCGCTTGCTGGTAAAACTACAGGCCATTGAGGACGTTGTTTATACGAAACTGGATGCATTGCCACAGACCTTGCTGCATCAAGATTTCTATCCGGCCAACATCGCCTTTTATGACGGAAAGACAACTCTGATTGACTGGGCTTATGTGGGAATAGGTACCCCGGGAGCAGAACTCTGTATTATTAGTTTGTTTTGCAGGTTCTTTGTTCCAGAACTCGTCGGCAGCGAAGAAGAACTGTTGGCAGAAACCCTCTGGCAGGCATTGCACAATGAACATGGCCTTGCGATAAGTTACGACGAGGTTCTTGCAGGATACCATCTGGCCTACGCGCTCCGAACATCGTTCTTCATACTGCCGATTCTGCAGGGGATCTTGACCGGGCGATTTGCTTCCGACACGACAGGATTCGATTTCTCGGACACCGAACTTTGGTTGCAGAATTCTGAAACCTTGCTCTGCAAACTTGAACGAACAGTGCAGGGTGCGGAAATCCTCTAAGAGCAATGGTTCTCGGTGCAGCGGAGACGTAACAGGGAGGTTGCGGCGGTGAATGACAATCGAAAGCCGCTGCGTCTGACACAGGAGGAATGCGGCGAGAACCGTAGTGTCGTTGGCTTGGCCGGCCACTGCTGAAGCCAAAGCTTAGTCTGCACCGGGTAGGTAAGAACACTCACAGAAACACGCACCCCAGGCTTGCAATGGCAGAATCCGCACAAGCCGCACATGTGAAGCAGGTCGTCAGTCATGGGGTTGAATTTTGCCTGAATGCACTGTTTGCATAGGTTGTCCTCGGGCACCCCAAAGCAGTCTCAACGCAAAGATCCTTCCAGAAATTGTATTAGGACATAGGGTTCCGCAAGAAAAGCACTCAAGAAGTGGAAAGCTTTGAAGCTTGGGATCTAGTGGACAACCCGTTGAGGGTTCGAATCTTTCAGCCTACACGAACTTAAAAACCAGCTAAACCGTCGTTAATCGGCGGTTTTTCGTTTTTGTCAAGACCGATCCCGGTGTCTACTGCAAAACTCGACTCAAAGAGCTGTCTACCTCAAAAGACTGCACAACAGTCCAGCAGTCTCGGTTTCTGGCACCATATTTTCCAATTTGCGTCGCTGTGCTGACGTCATTTGTCTTTGGAAGATCTGCATGGCCGAAAGTCGGCCGACAACGAAGTCCGATGCAAAGGCTTATCTCGATTCCGGGCGCGGCCAAGGACTTTCAACCTCAGCGATGATATGAGCAGTGGGTATTAAGCAGGGTAGAGCGAAGGAGATCTTTCTATGGACATACGGACGTAATGCAGAGTGTTCTCGAAACCAGATTTGGCTCGGTTTATGCTTGGGTCAACAATACCACCATAGCCATCAAACTCAACAGAAGACAGCCGTGGAAGCAAGGGTTTAGGCCCGGCTAGATAGCCGTCCTAGCCTCTCTGATGCATTCGATCAGTATCGGGAGTTAAGACTGCCCCATTGGGACACGACATAGAATGCAACTGTTTGCGACACGGCCACCACAGACCTTGGGCATGCCCGGTAATATCGTGCAGTTTCTGTGCCCTAGACATTATCATCAAGAAGTGCAGGAAACCTGCCGATATAAATGCTAAGGAATACCAAAACGGACTTGGAATTAGCGGCCCTGATCTTGTCGACTCGTTCCAAGAAATGATCAGGCGGGGTCAACAACGAGAGCTGCGGTCCGCTGCCCGTCATTGCTGTGGCATTAGATACAATGGAAAGGTGCCAAATGATTGCAGCATTCGGTCGCAGTCAGGGACGCTTGCCACCGGACATCTGTTGTCCCTATTCAGGCCAACATTGCAGATGCAGTGATCAAGTTCCCGGTTTTGTGGACAACCGGCGAGCATGGGCAAACCTTACATAAAACCCAGGTGCGGCCCGGGGAGTCGGTGCCGCCGGCAGCGGCACTGTAGGGTGAAAATGATGAACAATGCACAAGCATGTCTCACGGGCGACCTAGCGTATGCGTACGCTAAGCCGCCCCTCGGGTTACTTTGTTCTCCTCTCCCGTATAGGGAATTCCTACTGCGGACAGTGAACGCATCACTTGCGACGGAGTGCTGGCGTTGGATGACGCTGTAACCAGGTTTGGCTTGGAACGGGAAAAAGAAAGGAGTTGGTTGCGTGAAAACTTTACTTTCGGTGTTCATGTGTGCCCTCTTGCTGCTGTCTCTATCTGCTGCTGCAGCGGAGGATGATGATGAAACGGTGCATTTTCTGGATATCCTCCACAACATACGCACCGACGTCGGCTATTATGACTCGGTGGACGACGCCCTTTGGGCCATGCTGAAGGACGAACGGGTTGACCTCGGCGTACTGCGCCACCACATGACAGCGCAGGATCTGCAGAACCAGTGGCCGGCCTTGGAAACTCTCCATGAAGAGTTGGCCCATTTCATTCTCTTCAGTGCTGCTGTGGAGATCGCCGAGGTGGACAATCCCAGCCGGCTTGATCCCACGTTCAAGGAACGTTTGACCACCTTGGCTTCGCGGGTATATACCGTGGCATCGTCGCCGGCCACCGGCATTGCCCAGGTCATTTTAGAGGTGTCCCTGGATCACTTTGCCCGGGGTGTGTCTGCCTCGGTGAATCAGCGGTTTTGGACCCAGTACCAAGAGTATCAGGCGCAGCACAGCCAACAGGATATCATTGCAGCTATGGAAGGAGACGGAGTCGAAGGACTCTTTGTTCTAATGGATGCCTTTTGGGAGCAAGAAGAGGTAGAGTACGCGCCGCAGTTAGGGGCTTTGGAAGACGCGTATCCAAAGGCTAGAGAGGCTTACCGTTTTCAATACATCAACCAGTATCTCTTAGCTCCACCGGACCCGCTCTTGGCCCAATGGATGCGGCAACGCAGACAAGAGAGCAGTCGAAAAATAAGCGAAAAATTCCACGCTTTTATTACCCAGTGGCAAAATACGCCTGTGCGCATCGAAGGTCGTGTCACCGAACGGCATTTGCCGGAACATCCGGTCCAAGGATCGATGCTGGTTTCGCGGGAAGACGCTCACACCGACAGCGCCCCCGTGGAAGACGGTGTGTATGCATGGCAAGGGCCCGCCTATCTTTTTTGGGACGGCGTCGCTTCGGATTGGGTGCCCTTGGAGTTTCAGTTTGAAGCCACGGAAGGGGCCAGGCCGGATTGGAACCAAGAGTCGATACAGACAACGTTGCCCGTCTTACTGCGCACAGCGGGCATGAACCTAGAGGATGGTGTGTTACGAACATCCATGCCCGCCATCGAGAGCCTGCATTTCTGTGAAGTATCCCTAGCGGACGATGTCCGTTTCGATCTCTATGGCCCAAGAAGGACCGGCAATGCACCCTATGATGATTTGATCAGACCCTATGGCCGTTACCATTTCGTTGTGGGAAATGCTTCTGCCGATGTTGTCCTGCGGGAACCGACCAAGACACTGTCTATTCCGGGCCGGGCGGCAATTCCCGAAATCCTGCATTGGGAGGATCCTGATTACGAAAAATTGTTCCAAGAGCCGGATCCCAGGAAGGCGTTTATAGCCTATGAACAGGACATGCGCCATGCCGTCCTGGCTCGAGCGGAGGTCATCATGGGAGAAATTCGTCGTCTGCGAGATGAAGAGGGCGAGGCCGCGGAGGAACAAATCAAGCAATTAGAAGAGACTCGAGATCAGCAGCAGGATGTGTTGTCGGATATATCTGACGGGGGAACGCGCTTTCGCGAAGCATGGCAAGCACACAACGAAGAAAAACGGGAAAAAGAGGGTCAACAACAAGAAGTAGCCAGCGATCTGCTCAGCACCTATTCTGAGATGGAAAGAACCGTGTCCCGTCTGACCTTTTCCTTGCGTGACTTTGTTGCCATTGGCCGACAAGTTCTTCTCTGGAGCGGAGCCTACAGCCGCGTTGTTTGGGACGAAGACCGATTTGAAGAGCGCGAAGAACGGGACCTTACAGCCCTTGACGACGCCATGGATACCTTCCTGGAACACAAAGAGACCATGGTTCAGCTCCAGGGCCAGGCTCGAGAACTGCGCTCCAAGGAATACGATCAAGAGTGGATAGAAAGCAGACCCGCGTCCAGTCAAAGAACCATGCGCAACATGGACTCCTACGGCCGAACCATGGAGGCCATTGAGCCTGAGGAACGCGTACAGCAGATGAGAGACGACGCGGCTGCCAGCATCGACCGCTTCCGTCAGCTTTTACCGGCGTTGGAGGCACTGTTGGAAGATCTGGAAGACTTGCTGGACGATGCTCCGCCCCCCATGGATCAGGAGGCCGCCCAGCAGTGGAGCGACGATCTGGAGACACGGCTGATCCAAGCGGCATCCTACGGAGACGACGATGAACCGACCGACATGCTGAAAAGTACCGTTGATGACGTTATCGGCCGTTTCGCTCCCTATCTGCCGGCCCGTCATTTAGAGTCGCCGGAATGGTATGCCCAGGTACGTTCGATTGTCGACGACATCCAATCCTATCGAGCCCATTGGGGCATGCACGGCCAAAAGATTCAGAACACCCTCCGCCGAGCCTTTGAGGCCATGGGTGAACGAAACCTAAACGCCCTAGAGCAGACCTTAGATGACATAGACCGCTTCTTGGGCTACGGTTCCTCCCCGGCTGAGCGCTCCCGCCGCCTGGACCAACTGGTTGAGACGGCCCAAGACCACGTGAAAGCCTACGATGACAACCGGGGATATGCCGAGCGCATGGATGCTGTCTTGAAGGCCTGGACGTCGCTGCAACGGCTGCCGTCCCATTGGCAGGGTGAATACACCACGACCGTGCGAGATAGTTTTGAGGCCCTCTTCGACCAGCGAGAGTCTTTGGTGGATTATGCAGAGGATACCGATCGGATGCTCCCGGTCTGGAGCCGCATTGTGTTCGGTCACGCCGACGATGCGCCGGAAATCGAAATGGACGAAGCCCTCAGAGCGATCCTGCCCCAGGATCACTGGGAGGATGCCCACCAGGGCGTGCGGCTCTATGGGACGATTACCGGGTCGGAAACACCGCTGCATTTGTCCCTGGACATTCGCCAAGGGAATGGGATGGAGCGGTCACTGCCCGCGGTCACCCCAGCGTTCGATGGATCTATCGAATGCTTCGCGCCGGGAACCCAGAACCCAGACTTTGGTATGGAAGCACTGTATTTCCGGCAACCGCTGCAGGATCCTTTTTACCAATTGTTAGGCGAGCTCCCTTTGATTCAATGGGAGTAGAGATACCGGCCCGGAGTCACTATGCCTCCGGGCTCAATCGCTAACATCCCGTGCGCGAACCAAACCGTCCCAAAATGGTACGCATTCATGTAAGCGAGTAATAGCCTTCACCGATATTGATAGGAGGTCTACCTAAAACACCAAAGGCAGACTGGAAAATCGGTGGTTATCGGGATTATATACCATGACAGAATGGTTGTCATTCTTCGATTGGGTTGAAAATAAAGCGAAAGTCAGCGATCGCTTTGAGGAGCGGGGAGACGTACCCTGCAAGACTGTCGCAGCGAGATGGAGTGGGAATAAACAAACTCTCGAGGAGGTGACGACCCATGGTAAGCAGTATCGCTGCTTTGGCGTGTAACATGAAGCAGCAGGAACTGGGCTTGGCTGTCGGTACGAAATTGATGAAAACGGCCATGGATTCCATGGAGGCCGACGCTGCCGGTTTGGACACTTTGCTGGATCAAGCGGGAAAGAGCATGGAGTTGAAGAGCCAGCCGCATCTGGGATCTAATCTCGATGCCAAGGGTTAAGGTGCAGCCGATAGGAGCTTAACGAAGTGGATTGTTGAGAACGAAAGACCGGTGTCATTACGATGCGAAAGGAGCGGATTGTGTGCGTTGTTGGGCGTTGATTCTTGTGCTTCTGGCAATGTTTGCGGGGTCCTTGGAAGCGCATGCCTTTTCGGAGTGGGAGCCCGAGGGCTCATCGTAAGATAGCCTAGAAGAGGCCATTTTTGAGCTGGAACAGGATATTGCGCGTGCCATCGAGAGCCAAGCGGCCAGCCCCGACTTTTTGGAGGCGCTGGAAAATCATCTTGCGCAGTTGTGCGGTGTGTTGGACCGACTGCGGGATGATACCGAACCCAGAGCGGAACCACGGGAGGAAACACCGGTGGAGGCGCTTGCACCAGGGAGTCGGGGCAGTTTTCCCCTGCTGGTATATCCTTGCACCTTCGGCTGGCCCCTGCTGCGAAAACTCTGATCGGCAGAGGGGATTCTAGCAAAGAAGAGATTGAAGAAGATTTTTGGATCAGTGAAACCCCGGTGATGTATGAACTGTGGTATGCTGTCCGCCAATGGGCTTTGAACAACGGATAAACTTTTGCCAATCCAGGCCGGGAAGGCAGCCATGGCGCCGTGGGAGAACAACCTTCAGAAGATGGTGCCCATCCGGTTACGGAAATTAACTTTGCCGATGCTGTGGTGTGGTGCAATGCCCTGTCCGAAATGAAAGGATATGAACCGGTGTACACAACTAATGGACGGGTACTGCGGAATGCGAACCAAGAAGAGTTGGTTGAGGAACCCACACGGGAAAACACGAAAGGATTTCGTCCTCCCACCTCCTATGAATGGGAACTGGCGGCGCCCTACCAAGGCGATGACAGTTCCCGCGGTGCAGTGAAGGTAGACGAACTGTATTGGACCCCCGGTTCGTGTGCCAGCGGAGCTGTGGACACTCGGACCAACGAAGAGGCCACCAGTGCTGTGGCGTGGTGGGAAGGAAATACGGACTCAACACAACCGGTAGGCGAACTGCAACCCAATGCTCTAGGATTGTTCGATATGACCGGCAACGTACAGGAGTGGACAGACAGCTCGGGGGCCATCCGCAGCCGAGTGGCGGGAGGCAGTTGGAGTCAGAGCGGAAGCAGATTGGAGATCGGCCGCAGCACTAGCCCTCCTAAGGATGCTGCCAGGGACAATATCGGCTTGCACATAGCCAAAAACATTCCGTGATCCCACGAAACAGGACCTTGGAGGACAACCTCCAAGGTCTGCGTTCCCGAGACGACACAGGGAGCCGACGCAGCGTGAGAGTGCTGGAAGTATCAAATGCTTATTTGAGTTTTTTCGGCCGCGCTGGGCGGAAATGTCGACGATTTGGTCATGGGAAACATCCGGGATAATCGCGACCACATTCATGAAGTTAACTCCCAGCAAAACCCAATTTTTTCCATATGCGGGCAGGGCTTATGTCCTATGCAAAAGAACATACTAAGTACCTGATGTATGCGGCCGCTCAACAGATTTTGGGCGGAACTTCGTATGACGGAGCAATGAAGGATGGTCTCTACGTAAGCACTGCACCGGAACTGTCCGGCGCGAGCAGTGCAACAGGCCGTTGTCATTCATGGATGATGTATCGGTATTCTGCTACACCGTAGATTAGGAGCGAGTTCACCAATGAAACTGACAGTGATGCAAGGAGATTACAAAACGTTACAGCTATTGCGGATGGTTTCGCTGCTGGCGGCCTTCCTTTACATAGTCTTTGGTTTCTTTGTGAATCACGTGTTGGTGATAGGAACAGAAGGCGATTTTGATGCAGGGTCTGTTGCGGCCCTGCTGTTGGTGATCCCCATCATGAACTTCTTGTTTTACCGCTGGAAGTTCCTGCTGTATGCCAATGCTTTGTTATTGGCTCTGATTGTGGGTACATTTGCTGTGTCCGGCCCAACGTTTATCGAGGTTCTGCTGTTCCTCATATCCAGTGCCGCTATCAGTGGCGTGTCTTTCCGGTTTGCTCGCCGCTTGTTGTCGACCGAAGAGACGTCTGCTGCACATGAGCAGATGTTTCAGGTTCTCTTTCGACAGTCTTTTGAGGGTGTGGCGGTTCATGAGATGATCTTTGATGGGCAGAACCGGCCTGTAGACTATGTGTTTTTAAAAGTCAACCCTGCCTTCGAAGAGTACACCGGTCTGAGGAGTGACGAGATCTTGGGCAAAAGAGCCACAGAAGTATTGCCGGGCATTGAAGAGAGTGGCTTTATTGAGAAATATGGTGCGGTTTTACGCACCGGTGATCCAGTACAGTTCGAGCAGTTCTCGGAACCACTGCAGCGGTACTATCGAGTGTCGGCTTATTCCATGGGCGGAAATCGGTTTGCGACTGCGTTTGAGGACATTTCCGAACATAGAGCTTTGGAAAGGGAACGGCACCATCTGGCCTTAGAGTACGAGACGATATTTCAAAGTACGCAGGATGCCATGTTCTTAGTTGAAGTTGTGGACAATGAGACCTTCCGCTTTATTCGAAACAATGATGCTCACGCCAAGAGCACGGGCTTGGACAGCAAGGGCGTTTCGGGTAAAACACCGAAAGAGTTGGTCGGGGAGGAACTGGCTAGGACCATTACCGCCAACTACAGAAGCTGCGTGCAACAACGGCAACCTCTTTCCTATGAAGAGACACTGGCTCTGCCAGGCGGTACACGCACCTGGTCCACCTTGCTCACACCAGTGGTCGAAGAGGGTCGGGTCACGCATATCGTGGGTTCCAGTCGAGATATTACCGATCGCAAGCAGACGGAAGACGCTCTGCGGGAAGCTAACGCGGTTCTGAGCTCAGTTCTCGACAACATTCCCAGGGTGATGCTGTTTCTGAAAGACGCCGGCGAGCTGAAGTTCGTCCGACACAATCTAGCAGCAGAGAAGATACTGGGAATATCCAGGCGGGATCTGTATGGAAGTACAGATTATGATTTCTTTCCCCGGGAACAAGCAGACTTTTTTGTTGATACCGATCGAAGTGTGCTCGAGCAAGGTGAGAGTGTTGAGATTCCTGAGGAAACCATTCAAACAGCGGGAGGCGAGCGAATACTCCATACCATTAAAGCACCCATCCTCAATGATGAAGGCGACCCCATATACTTATTAGGGATCTCCGAAGACATAACTGAACGTAAGCAGACGGAAGACGCTCTGCGGGAGCGCGAGGCTCAACTCAAGGAGCACAAGGAAAAGCTGGATATGATACTCGAAAACATTACTGACACTGTATGGAGCTATGACATGGATCAGGACGGCAACTGTGTGTCTAGCTACATTTCACCGGCAGGAGCCAAACAATTGGGTATTTCTGAAGAAGAGCTCAATAGTAGCTTTGATATCTGGTTTTCTTATGTACTCTCTGCGGATTTGCCTGGGGTTCTCGAAGTTTGGGATGAGAGTATCAGAAATGTACATGGCCGGTCTTATGAGTATCGGATTAGAAGAGCAGACGGTGCAATCAGGTGGATTCGCAGCAAAGGGGACATTGTTCACATGCCGGATGGAGGTCTTCGTGTGGTTGGTGTTGGGCAAGACATCACCGAGCGCAAGCAAGCCGAGGACGAACTACGGGAAAGTGAGCAACGTCTCAATACCCTTATATCTCAAACACCGGCTGTTATCTATTCTTATAGAATTGTTGATGAGCTGCCTCAGATCACCTATGTTAACGACAACGTCAAACATGTGCTCGGATTCGAGCCCGAAGACTTCATCGATGACTTGGAGTTCTTCACAGAGTGCATCCATCCTGAGGACAGCGACCGAGTATTCGCTATGCTTCCCAAGGTAGTGACAGAGGGTAGGGCTGCCCAGGACTGTAGATTTAGGGACAAGCATGGCCACTACCGTTGGCTGCACGATGAACAACGACTGATCACCCATAAAGACGGTACCCGGGAAGTGATCGGCGCTTGGTGGGATGTCACGGATCGTAAAGAAGCAGAGGAAGAATACAAGCGATATCAAAAAAGACTGTCGCAAGCACAGAGGTTTTCCCAAAGCGGGATGTGGGAATATGACATCACCAGCGGGTCACTGTGGTGGTCAGCGGAGTGTGAACGCCTGTTTGGTCTGAATGCGGGCGAGTTTGCAGGAACCTTCGCAGCCTTTTTGGACTGCGTCTATCCTGATGACAGGGAGTATGTGGCCAGCGTGAACCAGCCAATCACAGAAGATGAGGAAGGCAATAATCTTGAGTATGACCATCGTATCATCAGACAAGACGGCACAATCCGCTGGGTTAGGCAATCCGCAGGTGTAGTAAACGAACAGACTGGCAAGAAAGTCGTCGGGTTCGCCATGGACATCACGGAAAGCAAAGAAGATGCTGTTGAGCTTGAATCACAGAGGAGCCTCTTAGAGGGAATCATTGACGGTATGGACGATGTGCTTGCGATACAGAATCCCGACCATACGATTCTCCAGTACAATAAAGCAGGCTATCAGATGCTTAACCTGAACCCGGAAGAAGTCAGCGGTAAGAAATGTTACGAGCTGATAGGCCGAAGTCAAGAATGTGAGGAATGCGCAACAAGCATCGCACTGAGGACCAAGCAGTTGGCGTCCCTGGAGAAATACATGCCGGAAATGGACGCATTTCTCGACTGCCGCAGCAACCCGATTCTGGATAAAGAGGGTAACGTGACCATGGTCGTGGAGCAGATTCGAGATATTTCCGACCGCAAACAAGCAGAGAAGTCTTTGCGTGAAAGTGAAGAACGGTTACAGAAGATGCTTGACGCCATACCAGATCTGGTATCTATCCACACGCCTGACATGGATATTCTATACAGCAACTGGAATGGATATGGCGCTGTTTCCGAAGAGAAGCGAATACTGCAGACGAAGTGCTATAAGACGTACCGGGGATTTGACCATGTATGCCCAGACTGCCAGGCCGTGCAAGTTTTGCAGACTAAGGAACCACTGAAAACCGAGGCAAAGGTACTTAACGATACGTGGGTGGATCTGCGTGTGATCCCACTCAAGAATGAAGCGGGTGAGGTAGAGCTCTTTGTGGAGTGGGTAAGGGATATCACCGACCGAAAGCAGGCTGAGCAGGAAATCCAATACCTCAGCTTTCACGATGGCCTTACCGGACTATACAACCGTAGATTCTTTGACGAGGAATTGAAGCGATTGGATGTTCCAAGAAACTTGCCGCTGACGCTGATGATGGTCGATGTGAATGGATTGAAACTCACCAACGACGCTTTTGGCCATGCCGTGGGAGACCGACTGCTGAGAGGCGTAGCTGATGTATTGCGAAACACTGTCAGGCAAGATGATATCATTGCTCGCATTGGCGGCGATGAGTTTGCTATCCTGCTGCCGAATACGGATGAAGAAGAGTCTCACCGGTTGAAACAGCGGCTGATCCATCGGGTGAGTGGGGAAACAGTAGAAGGGCTTCCACTATCTGTGGCCTGCGGGCGGGCTGTAAAGACGAATTCCAGCGACGACATGAGCGACATATTTGAGAAAGCGGAAGATCATATGTACCGAGACAAAGCAGCGGCAAAAAGCAGTTACCGTTACCGAACCACCCATTTGATCATGCAGACATTGTATGCTAAGTCACCGCGGGAGCGCTCGCACGCAGAACGTGTCAGTCAGCTGTGTGGACAAATCGGAACAGCCATGGGTTTAAACCAGACTGAAATTGACCAGCTCATAACAGCTGGTAAACTGCACGACATCGGCAAGATCTCCATCGATAACGAGATTCTGGACAAGAACGGGTCACTGAATGAATCCGACTGGGAGCAGATCAAACGACATCCCCGAGTAGGCCACAGTATTCTCAGTACCGTCAACGATTATGGGCCATTGGCTGATAACGTGCTTGCTCATCACGAACGATGGGATGGCGCAGGGTACCCTAATGGCCGGAAGGGTACGGAGATTCCCAGGATGGCAAGGATCATCGCCGTTGCTGATGCCTATGATGCCATGACCAGTGACCGTCCTTACCGAAGAGCAATGAGTCACGAAGACGCTGTGGAGGAGATGGAAGCTTGCGCTGGCAGCCAGTTTGATCCCGAGGTTGTGGAGGTGTTTGTTGGGATGATGTAAAAGGGCGACGCCGTTGGAGTGGATAGTGCTTAATGCAGCCGGTGGGCTCCGGCTTTGGGGCCCATCGGGATGATCATAGAACACCGTATCACAACCGCCTCCCCCCAAATAGGCTTATGTCCGCAATCAAATC
>PUOC01000153.1 GCA_003551965.1 Clostridiales bacterium
ACTATCCGTTCTGGTTTACCTTCTTCACGGAGTTGGGATTCCGGGTTGAACTGTCCTCGCCCTCTTCCAAGAACGTCTTTGAAAAGGGAATCGAAACCATTCCTTCGGAATCGGTCTGTTACCCGGCGAAGATGGCCCATGGACATGTGGTGGACCTTGTGGAGCAAGGATGTACCACGATATTCTATCCCTGCCTCACCCACGAGCCGAAGGAATGGCCCGAAGCAGACAATCACTACAACTGCCCCATCGTTACGTCCTATCCGGAAGTGGTGCGACACAACGTCGATCAGCTTTGGCATGACGGCATTACGTTTCTGCAGCCCTTTCTTCCCTTCGACAGCAAGAAGCGTCTCACCCGCCGTCTGCAGGAGGAGTTGGGAGATTTGTTTGCGCTGTCACCATGGGATGTGCGCCGGGCTGTCAATGCAGCCTGGGACGAACAAGAGGCGTTTCGCGCTGATATCAGGAAGCAGGGCGAGCGGGCCTTGGCCTACCTCGAGCAGAACGATGCCATGGGTGTTGTCTTAGCGGGACGTCCCTACCATGTGGATCCGGAGATCAACCACGGCATCCCCGAACTGATCACCGGCCTGGGCATGGCTGTTTTAACGGAAGATGCCATAGCCCATCTAGGGCAGGTACAGCGGCCCCTGCGTGTGGTCGATCAGTGGGCCTACCACACCCGTCTCTATGCCGCTGCGGATTTTGTGGCGGACCAAGACAATCTGGAACTGGTGCAGTTTAACTCCTTTGGCTGCGGCCTCGACGCCGTCGTCACGGGACAGGCCGAGGACATCTTAGAGAGCCACGGCAAGCTCTACACCAGTCTCAAGATTGACGAAGGCAGCAATCTAGGTGCAGTCCGCATCCGCATGCGTTCTCTGAAAGCTGCCCTTGATGAACGCCGCAAGGCAGGCATCCAGGGAAACTCCGGCTCTGGAGACTATGCCTTTAAGAAGGTGCGTTTTGCGGAGGGCATGAAACAGACCCACACCATTCTGGCCCCGCAGATGGCGCCGATTCATTTCGAGTTTTTGGAGGAAGCCTTTCGCATTTCCGGCTATAACTTGGTTGTACTGCCATCGATGGATCGCAAAGCGGTGGATGAAGGACTGAAATATGTCAATAACGATGCCTGTTTCCCGGCCATCATCGCCCTCGGCCAGTTGATCGAGGCGCTGAAGTCGGGACGGTACGATCTGAACGCAACCTCTGTCATGATATCCCAGACCGGCGGCGGTTGCCGTGCCACGAACTATGTCGGCCTGCTGAGGAAAGCATTGAAGGATGCCGGTTTTGGCCACGTTCCCATCATATCCATCAGTGCACAGGGGCTGGAAAAGAATCCGGGATTGCACCTAACGCCCTCCCTTCTCCACCGGGTGATGATGGGATTGGTATACGGCGATGCCTTAATGAAGATGCTGTATCGGGTGCGGCCCTATGAAAAGGCTTCTGGAGCAGCCAACGCCCTCTACCGGCACTGGGCCGAACAGGGAAAACAGGCACTGCAGTCTCTGAACGTGCGGCGATTTGGGGACACGGTCCGGCAGATGGTAAGAGAGTTTGACGAATTTCCCATAGAATCGGTACCAAAACCCAAGGTGGGAGTGGTCGGAGAAATTTTGGTCAAATACCATCCCACAGCCAACAACGATGTCGTCGGGGTGCTGGAACAAGAAGGTGCTGAAGCTGTGGTGCCCGACTTGATCGACTTCCTTTTGTACTCTCTGTTTGGCGTAGAATTCCGCCATCGCTATCTATCAGGCAAAAAGGCCAGCCAACTGATGGGTAGTGCAGCCGGGAGAGTGATTGAGCTCTATCGCAAGCCATACCGGGACGCCATCAAAAAGAGCAGCCGCTTCATGCCCGTGAAAGGCATCAGAGATATTGCAGAGGGTGCGAAGAACATCCTTTCATTAGGCCATCAAACCGGTGAAGGTTGGTTTCTCACAGGTGAGATGGTAGAAATGATTGAACATGGAGTCGAGAACATCATCTGTACCCAGCCCTTTGCCTGCCTTCCCAATCATGTAACCGGAAAGGGCATGATGAAGGCCCTTAAGCGAGCCTATCCCAAGGCAAATATTGTCGCCATCGATTATGATCCGGGGCTGAGTGAGATTAACCAATTGAACCGCATCAAACTGATGTTGGCAGCTGCCTTTAAAAGCTTAGACGAATCCGCTCTCTGTCCGTCGGAGCACGAGGATCCAGGAACGGTCCGGCGGCCTCTATGGAACCGCGAAGAATTAGGAGCCCGTCGCGGCGAAGTTTGACAACTGAAAAAACGGCGCCAGTCACCGGCGGACGGGACTGGCGCCGTTTTTTCGTCCCTGGGTGCGCCGCCTGGCAGGGAACGCCTCGGCCTGAAGCGAATCTTCCTGAGGAAAGAAGGTGCTGACATTGCATTTTTTTCTTTGGACTTTCATCATCCTGTGTTTCTCGCTGGGCTTCATTGGGCTCATCGTTCCCGTGATGCCTGCTGTGGCGTTCATTTGGGTGGGCATTGGCACGTATCATTTTTTCATCGACCCCATGGCATTGACTTGGACCACATGGAACACCTTGTTGATTGGAACCGCTCTCATCTTACTAGCTGATTACTTGGTGAATATGTTCGCAGTGCGTCATTATGGCGGCTCGCGTCTGAGCATGGCCGCCTCGGTGGTGGGAGTACTGATGGGCCTGCTGCTCTTTCCGCCCTTCGGAATAATCGTCGGGCCGTTTTTGCTGGTCTTCCTTACAGAAAGCCTCCGACACCGAACACCCGAGGAAGCCAGCAAAGTCGCCTTCGCCACTGTGGTCGCTTTTTTCGGCAGTGCTGCAGCCAAGGCGCTGTTGCAGATCGTCATCCTCAGTGTCTTCTTCATGGAAATTGCCCGTGCAGGTGCGTGAAATGGAACATATGCAATCCTGTTGTGATTCATCTCCTCGCAGGGCCCCGTCTAGCGGCACATTAACAGTGTTCATCCTTGACATAGGACAGGAAGTCTGATCACAATGGCACTAGATGAAATAGCCAACGCTGGTGGTGTAAGAGTATCCAGCAAATTCTGCGGCTTGGCAGCATCAGAGGTGCCCTGGAGAATGCAGACGAGGAAGCTGCTCTTTCAAAGTCAGGGGGCAGCCACGGCAATGGCGCGAGCCAGGACCGCGGCCCGTGAAGGTGAATGATCAACGGAAAAAACCAATCGTCCCGGCATGCATGGCAGCAGGTCATGTTGAAAGTGTCTGCTCAAGTCGAAAGACCATTACCAATGGAGGGGATCAATGTGCAAAAACGGGTAAAGCAGAAACTTCAAACCGTTGCTGTTCAAGAAGGCCTCCGCTATGTAGAAAGAAATCCGCAAGAGAATATCCCCAAACTGATGAAATGGCTGCGCACATTCGCCCGTATTCCTGAACACCGGGAAATCATCGATAACGGGTTGGAAACATGGGATAGAACTGACCGCGGCTGGCGGCCGCTGATTGAACGAAGCTTTGAGCAGCTGTCGCCTAATGTACGCAGGAAATTCCTTGTCAATTTCGTGGTCAACGCCATCCTGCACGGAACACCCGCGGGCCACGAGCTCATTGATGCGTACGACATCAACGTTCCATGGGCCATTCTCATGGATCCCACGTCTAACTGCAACTTTAACTGTACCGGCTGTTGGGCACAGCAGTATGAAAAACAGGCTGATCTATCCTTTGAAACCATGGACCGGATCATCTCTGAAGGCAAGGAGTTGGGTATCTATATGTACCTCTACTCCGGCGGTGAACCGCTGCTGCGGGCAGAAGACTTAACGGCCCTGGCTGAGAAGCACGACGATTGTATGTTCTGCGCATTCACCAATGCGTCCTTAGTGGACCATGCTTTGGCGGAAAAATGGGCTGAACTGGGTAATTTCACCCTGGCCATCAGCATGGAGGGCTTTGAAGAAGAGACAGACCTGCGCCGCGGCCAGGGCAGCGCCCGGCGCATGCTCGATGCCATGGATATTCTGCGCCAACACGGCGTCGGTTTCGGTTTTTCCACATGCTACCACCGCAACAACACCGAAACGGTTGTTTCGGAAGAATTTGTGGATTTCATGGTCGCAAAGGGCGCGATATTCGGTTGGTATTTCACCTATATTCCTTTGGGCCGGCATGCAGACACAGACCTGCTGGCTACGCCCGAACAGCGGCAGTTGGTCAAAGAACGCATCGATCAATACAGCACCGAGAAGGACCTGTTTTTGATCGATTTCTGGAATGACGGCGAACGAGTGGGCGGCTGCATTGCCGGTGGCCGGCGCTATTTCCACATCAACGCCCATGGCGATGTGGAGCCGTGC
>PUOC01000079.1 GCA_003551965.1 Clostridiales bacterium
AGAGCCACAGCCTGCTCGGCAGCGGCGATGCGGATGGGCATATTTAAGACATCGGCATGTGTCTGCATCACAAGGGCATTCTTCTGCGGAATGCCGCCTATGGCAATGACTTCTTCAATTTCCACACCTTCACTGCGAAAACGATCGGCCGTAGCGCGGGCCCCGTAGCAAGTGGCTTCGACTAACGATCGGAACAGCCGCGGCGCTGTGGTACCCAGTGTCAACCCCAAAGCAGCACCCTTCAACTCCTGGTCGGCGTCGGGCGTACGGCGGCCGTTGAGCCAATCCAGCGACAGGACTCCCGCCTCGCCAGGCTGCAGATTTTCAGCAGCGTTGGTCAGGGCCGGCAGTATATTGTCCGCCACTGCCTCTGCAAGCTGCGGCTCCAAACCGTTTTCTTCAGCCACAGCCTCCAGCGGCCATGCCAGCAGATCCCGGAACCAAGCATAGACATCCCCCAAGGCCGACTGTCCAGCTTCCAGTCCGATCATCCCGGGTATAACAGAGCCGTCCACCTGGCCGCAGATACCCTTGACCTGCTTGTCGCCAATCACCTCATAGGGAGCAACCATCACGTCACAGGTTGAAGTACCCATAATCTTTACCATGCTGCCCTTGCCGATACCCGCGCCAACGGCCCCCATATGTGCATCAAAGGCCCCTACCGCCACGGCAATGCCTTCCGGCAGGCCCAGGCGCTCCGCCCAGGCAGGGGTAAGGTCACCGGCCTTTTGATCTGAAGTGTGGGTTTCATCGTAGAGGCGGTCCCGGAGTCCGCCCAGCAGGGGATCCACCGACTGCCAAAATGCATCGCCGGGAAGTCCGCCCCATTCCGCGTGCCACATCGCCTTATGGCCGGCGGCGCAACGGCTGCGCTTCAACCGCTGCGGATGCTGCGTGTCGGTAAGAACGGCCGGCACCCAATCGCAATGTTCCACCCAGGAGGCAGCGGCTTCGCGGACCTGCGGGTCTTCGCGGAGCACATGCAGGATTTTTGCCCAGAACCATTCGGACGAGTAAATGCCGCCCACATACTTGGTGTAATCCACATCGTTGTTCCATGCCGCCTGATTGATCTCGGCTGCTTCCCGCACCGCTGTGTGATCCTTCCAGAGAATGAACATGGCATTGGGGTTATCCGCAAACCGAGGGTGCAGGGCCAGCGGAACTCCCTCCTCGTCCACGGCGCAGGGTGTAGATCCGGTTGTGTCAATGCCCAATGCTGCCACCCGATCGGCCGTACCGGGCGGCAGTTTCGCCAAGGCCGACTTAACGCATGCTTCTAGGCTCTCCAAATGATCCAGGGGATGCTGGCGAAATTGGTTCTTGGCTGCATCGCAGTATTTCTGCTCCATCCAGCGGGGATAGTAGGCCACGTCCGTGCTCTCCTGTGCCCCCGTTTCAGCGTTCAGCACCACGGCCCGGACAGAGTCGGAGCCAAAGTCCACACCAATGACATAACGGTCCATATCTGGCTGCCTCCTTCAACTTGACAATCCATACCGGCAAGGCGAATATTTGAGTCAACTCCCTTATTCGATTTTCCCCGAGGCATTCCTGCCGCCATGGGCCACAATGTCGCTCCACCTTCGGAGCAGAGTACAGCGGCCAAAATGGCCGGACCGCCCTTGGGGCATGGAAAAGGAGACAGGATTTGGCCTGCATGTATCGAATTTCCCATATAGCATGAGTTTCAGCATTGGAAGTGCGCCTGAAACGTCCCAGAGCAAGATGTCAAAATTCGAGGGAGGAGTAAGCATGAAAATCTATACTGTTCTCGGTGCAAGAAACCCGGAAGGTCAGACGGCTGCCGCAGCCCATGCACTGCTCGAGGGCGCAGAGGAAAGGGGCGCCGCAGTGGAAGAAGTATATCTCCCGGAAGCGGCCATTGAATCCTGCCGCCAGTGCGATCTTGACGGATGGGGCCAATGCCGCCGCGAAGGGCGGTGCATTATTGAGGACGATATGCCCAAAATCATGGACAAAATGGGTCGCGCCGATGCCGTTGTCTTCGCAAATCCCGTGTATTTCGGTGATTTGAGTGAAAGCATGAAAAGATTGTTGGACCGTACGCGCCGGGTAGCCCGGCACAGCGATCAAAACCCTCTCGCCGGCATTCCGGCCCTGGGCATCTGTGTGGCCGGGGGCGGCGGCGGAGGCTCCTTCCAGTGCATGGCCAATCTGGAAAAAGTACTGACGACCTGCGGTTTTGATCTTGTGGATCAAATTTCCGTCCGGCGTCAAAACCAGCGCCTCAAACTGGATATACTGCGGACAACGGGCCAGTACCTTGCCGACGGTACCATTGTTTCATAGGACAGTCATGCCTCTGCCCCCACACGGTCATTCGTCTATCTGCAGGATCTTCGTCCGAAAACAAAAGGAGTCGCAGAACCAGGATTGCAACCCTGGTTCTGCGACTCCTTGGCGTTTCCTCCAATATATCGGCTATGCCTGCCTGGGAAAGAGCGGCAGTTCCTCAAGGTAAAGGATATCCTGTCGCTCCTTGGCATCGCCCTCGGCCAAGATCGCGGCCTTTGCCACCACCTGTCCATCGGCCTGGGATACCAGCTGTTCCACAGCTGCCAGCGACTGTCCAGTGCTGATAACGTCATCAATAATGGCCACCCGCTTTTCCCTGATAGCCTCGGCATCAGAGCCATGCAGACAGAGGAGCTGCTCTCCTTCCGTGGTAATGGAATGCACCGGGGTGACCACCGGATTGTGCATGTACGTTTTGACGCTCTTCCGTGCCACCACGTACCGCGGCAGCCCCAATTGCTTGGCAATCTCATAAACCAGCGGAATTCCCTTTGCTTCCGCTGTGATCAGGGCATCCACAGGCGGCAGGCGCCTCGCCAGCTCCCAGCCGGCGGCACTGGCCAGTTCCGCGTCTCCCAGAAGGACAAAGCTGGCAATGCTCAGCTCTTCACTGATGGGGATAATGGGCAGGACCCGGGTCAGCCCGCACACGTGGAGAGTATAGCTTTCCGCCATACTACATACCTCCTATCAAGGTCAGGAAAGCCCGTACAGCCACACCGGCTACCATGCCCAGGAACGGATCCGTTCCCAGGGTCACTACCGTTGTAGTTCCCACAACCATGGGATTGCCCTGCAGAGCCAATTCCATGTTGGCCGGCAAAACCACCAGGGCACCGAGGACGAACAGGAACCCGGCAATGCTCTGCGAGGGAACGTAAGCCGCCACCTTGGGCAGAAGCTTCAAGGCCAGCAGCACAGCCATGAGAATCATCATTAAAACGCCGCTGGCTACTGGATTGGGAGCAGCACCTGTGCCGCTGATAATGGCTTCCACCGGACCTCCGCCGAACAGCGCGCTGAGCGCACTGGCGATACCCGAGTAGACGGTCACGTGATCCACATTGACCGCACGCTCGGCAATATCCCCGGTAATGGTGGCATAGGCAATGTTCCCGCCGACTTGAAGCGTTACCAAAGCCAGCGTGCCGCGTACAATGCGGGAATTCCAGAACGGACGCTGCAGTTCCAGTTTTTCATTGGGCGCGTCGATTTGGACCTTGCGGCCGCTTTGACGCCAATAGCCAGCCAAGGAGCCGGCCACCACGCTGATAACGATGGTGTACACCAAATCCTGGGAGAACAGATACACCAACATGGCAGCCGCTAAGGATACGCCTCCGACGATCTTGCTGTCTTTGATCATGTTCATGGCCACACGGGCAAGAATGAGGCCGACACCGGCCATCATAGCCGTCAAGATCGTGTCTCCCACGAACTCCGTCGCCGGCGTAAGCAGCCCCAAAAGGCCCACAACAGCCATCACAGCGCCGGTCCAAAGAACGATGCTCAGCCGTTCCCGGCGCTCTTTTCCCATCGTACCAGCCATAACGATGGTTTCAGCCTGAAATGATATCGGTGCCACCGAACCAACCACCGCTGCCCCTAGAGCGCCAACACCAAAGGCCAGCGCCGTGGGGAAGGCAGCAAAACCATACGTCAAAGCCAAAAGCCCCTGTGGCAGGCCATTGAGTACCACACCAATGGCTGCCAGTACATCGGCAAAACTCAAATCCAGCACCCCCACCTATGTATTTACGAACATTAACAGAGCGTACTCTGCGAACGTTCGGCATCCATTTCGACACGCGCATAGCCGGGTCCTGCTTGGCACAGCAAAAGACCATGGCTTTCTGCCTTACGGCGGCCCCTAGTCCCGCAGCTGCCGTTCCCGTGCGAAAAATTCCCCCGCCAGAGTCGGCACTGCCTGGTCGGCCTTCACTTCAGCGATGAACGCAGCCAGCGTATCCACCTGCAGCTGCCGCAGGATGCGCCCTTTTTCCGCTGTAGCCGTTCGCGCATCGCCGGCGTAGTGGTCCGGAAAATCACTGTACCAGGAGATACCGCTGAAATTGCCCTTGAGATGGCTGGTTCTGCCCAGCGGGAGGGCCGGTTCACTAGGCACCGCGTCCATGTCGATCCACTGCGGATGATTGGCCAGGGAGATGCTGGTTTCACATTCACAGGCATGGCCATGGACCGTGGTTTCGATTGTTTCCTCCCACTGCCGCTGCCGCTCAGACGACAGAACACGTTTTTGAACGTAGAGGGCGTAGTCTTCGTCGTCCGCCAGTGTACACTGGGCTAGAAAATCTAACAGTTGGGTATTCCCTCCATGGGCATTGACCAAGATAATTTTCTGAAACCCGTTGCGCCGAATTTCCTTTAAAACTGTCCGCAGCAGGCTAAGCAGCAGTTCCGGAGGCAGGGTAAGCGTTCCGGGAAAACAGCGCGCTTCGTAGATCTGGCCGAAATAGAAGGGCGGAAAGACAACGGCCGCTTCCTTTTCCGCCGCTAGTGTGGCCAGTTTATGTCCGTTCAGGAAATCCGTGCCCAGCGGCAGATGATCGCTGTGTTTTTCCACCACGCCCATGGCCACCACGCAGACACCTGTGTCCTTCACCGCCTTGGCAAATGCCGGAGCCGTCAAAGTTTCCCAATTCACAGTTCCCACTCCTATCACTGGATTTTTGCGTTCCGGACTACCATTTCGTGACCGTTGCCGAGCTTCCCTTTTTGGCAGCGGGAACGCGCACTCTTCCTTGGCTGCCGAAAGCGGCGCAAACAACCGCCGAGGCCAATTTTGCGATCAAAAAAGCCTCCCTGGGTCAGGCAGGCTTCCAGTACTCGTTCGGTTTCCGTTCTAGCAGCCGCTCCATAATTAACTCCCGGCGCAGCGTAGCGGTGTCGGAGTGGTACACTTGGAGGATCGCGTTCACTTCCTGTTCGGAATAGGTGCGGCCCGATTCGAACTCTGCGGCTAGGTGCTCCAGAATGATCCTCCGCTTCTTGCGCTGCACGGGAATGGAGAGCAGACGGCCATCCTGGAGGAAGGTGTCCAATACCTTACGGCGATAGAGACGCACCCGCTCCTCCTGCACATGGCGATCCCAATCTTCCACTTCCACCATGCTGCGCAGACTTCTTTCCAAGAGTTCTGCATTGAGCTGATAGTCCGCGTAGTACTGCTGTTTCCTGCGCCGAACCAATCCGGCATCTTCCAACTTTTTCAGATGGAAGGAAATGGTGGACGGAGCCAAATGCAACTGCTCCGAGAGCAGTTCAACGTACTTGGGTTCACCGTCCAGGAGAGCGTTGATGATGCCCAAGCGAGATCGATCCGAAAGGGCCTTAAACACCTGGATGGCATTATTGTTCACGGCTGCCCACCTCCACGTCTAAAAAGCGAACAGCCATGCTGTGAAAAATCGACTCCAGCGTGCGGGCCACCTCAACCTTGACGATTTCCTTTTTCCACTCTTCAGTCCGTCCGGCCTCTTCATCTTCGGCCGCCTTGGCTTTCCACGGTTCGGGAATGGTGTCAAAGTAAAGCTGGCAGGCGGCAGCCAGCTGCTCGTGGGGGTGTTCGTATTCGGCAAGAACCGGCTCCAACTTAGGGTTTTGCCGCTGCATAAAGACAGCTCCGTAGGACACTAAGAACATTTTCTCAAAGACGTCGAGAACATTCATGGCAATACGGTGGAACACAGCTTCATCTTCCCGCTGTTCTTCCAACTTCTTATCCATGGCCGTCTGTTCCCGCTGTTTCCAGTGGGCGATGGCCTCCAGATAGTGTTGTTTCAGATGGTCGTGGGCTTCCATCGACCATACCCTCCCTTTGTCGTCATATCCATCGACTACAGTGTAACACAGACCGCAGCAAACCGCAATCTGTTTCGATACATATAAAACTAGTTTCTGATACAGAAGAGGAGCCTCCCACCGGGTGCTCCTCTTTCGGCAACTGCCTGTGCACATTCGGCTTGTCTATTGCAGCCAAACCTTCACAGTGCGAAGCTGATAGGGTGTAACATAGAACTCCATGGGTCCGTGATTGGCCTCCCCTTCTTCGTCCTCCATCAAGTTGCATTCCTGCCACTTTTTGATGGCGAGATCCGAGTGAAGGCGGACCTTTCCGCGGCCCCCGCCGTACTCGTGGAAGCGGACAATCAGTTGATCACCGTCCTCCGCTTTCTTGACAGCATCCAAAAAGATGTAACCGCCCTCGGCCCGGAACATGCAGAAATCTTCTTGTTGAGCGTTGCCGGGAATCGCCAACAGTTTTTTGTTCAGTTTCCACGCCTGTTCCACCGTTTCGCCTTCCAACCACCGACCGGGATGGGGGAAGAGCGAATAGGTGAACTCATGCTCTCCTTGGTCTGCATCATAGTCGGGAAACACCGCTGACTTGAGCAGACTGAGGCGGATAACGTTATCCTTGATGTCATGGCCGTACTTGCAGTCGTTGAGCAGACTGACACCGTAGCCTTCCTCGGAGAGATCCGCCCACATGTGGCCGACGGTTTCAAAACGTGCCCAATCCCAAGAGGTGTTCCAATGGGTGGGCCTCTTTACATTGCCGAACTGGATATCATAGGTGGCTTCAGCAGCCCGGATATCCACAGGGAACGCCACCTTGAGCAGCTGCTGCCGCTCGTGCCAATCCACATACGTCTTAAAATCAATGCGACGCGTATTGCTGTAGAGAACCATGTCCTGTTCAATCGCCGATTCACCCCAGCGCCAGCGAAAGCGCATGGTACAGCGCAGACAGTTATGCTCTACCAGTTCCGCCGAGACCAGCTCCCGAACTTCGTCCATTTTATCCTGGTAGAAAATGTCAATATCCCAAGCGTCATGGGCCATGGGCTTGTCCTCGAACACCTGCAGGACATTACCCCGGGCACCGGGCGACAGCACGTCCCGTTGGTACTGGCGATCATACACCTGCGTCAGGTGGCCGTGGCCGTCCCATGCCACACGGTAGAAGGGGGTGTCGATACCGCTGGAGTGAATGGTGAACTGGCTGTCTTCGCAGGACTCCGGTCCCCCGGGAACAAAACGGATCGTTGTCCAACCCATGGGAGGGACATCATAGACGACCACGTACCATATATTTTCCCCTGTTACGGCCTGCAGCACTTGGCCGTCCTTGTCCTGCCAGCGGCCTTCCTCCATCCCCGGACGCAGGGGAATTTCCACCAGCCCCCGCCTGGTAAAGGGTCCGGGGTTATACACTGTACAGGAGAACGGATCATCTGGATTCACCATGGTTTCCACAGCATCCTGCTGCAGATCGGCCAGGTCTTCAAAGACCGCTTCGTAGTCTTGAAGCGTGTCCTCATACACCTCACGAATGGATGATCCGGGAATGATGTCGTGGAACTGATGCAGCAGCAGTGTTTTCCAGGCGACGGCCAATTTTTTCTGCGGATACAGATCCCACGCATCCACCAGTACGGCACGCATGACTTCCAGCCATTCCTGCTGGCGCAGTTCCAGCTCCAGCAGGCGATTCCACCGTTTTACCGCCGCTTGGCTTGTATAGGTGCCGCGGTGATATTCCAGATAGAGCTCGCCATCCCAGGTGTGAACGTAGCGGTCTGTGTCCTGCACGGTCTCGTGCAGCCGTTCGAAGTACTCCCCGGCGCGGCCGGTCTCCACCTTGGGCATACCCGGCATATCATCAAAACGCCGACGCAGTTCCAGCATGTCTCGATTCACGCCACCGCCGCCATCGCCGAAACCGTAAGCCAGGAGCAGTTCTTTATTGATCTGCTTATCCTTGTAATTATCCCAAATCCCCTGCAGCACAGGTGCCCGCATTTCGCCGTTATAGGTGTAAAACGGAGCGCCTCCCATGTCCGGTGCCGTGATGAAGTGGGTCAAAACTTCACTGCCGTCGAGCCCTCGCCATTGAAACGTATCATGGGGAATTTCGTTATATTGGTTCCAGCTGATCTTCGTCGTCATGAATGTATCAATCCCTGACCGCCGCAGGATCTGGGGCAGAGCGGCACTGTAGCCGAATACGTCGGGAAGCCACAGATAACGGCAGCGCACCCCGAACTCCTTGTGCAGAAAGCGGCTGCCATACAGAATCTGCCGAACCAATGATTCTCCGCTGGTTACATTGCAGTCTGCTTCTACCCACATGCCGCCGTCCGCTTCCCACCGTCCTTCGTCAATGCGGTCTCGCATTTCCTGATACAACTCCGGATAGTCTCGTTTAATATATTGGTACAGCTGTGGCTGTGTCTGCAGGAAAATGTATTCGGGAAAGAGCTCCATCAGCCGCAGAACCGTGGCAAAGGACCGGGCACACTTATCCCGGGTGTGCTTCAGCCTCCACAGCCAGGCCACATCAATATGCGTGTGGCCGACGGCCGTCACTTGCACTGGTTTTTCCTGTTCAGTGCCGGTCAAGCCTGCATGAAGCACATGCTGCGCCGTTTCCGCGGAGCTGTAGAAACTGTCACTGCCCGGCCGGGACCAGTCCACCTGGAGCATGGCGCGATCGAGGATCTGCAGCAGATCTTCCCGCTCCGGACGCCCGGGCGGCAGTACGGAAATGGTCTCCCAAACAGCAAACGCGGTATAGTAGAGATCATCCGTCGCTTCGTCCAGCCAGCAAAGACGAGCTTCCCGAAGCTGCATTTCCATCTCCTGCGGCTGGCCGCCGCCTTCCAAACCGGACCACAAGCGAAAGTGAAGTTCGGCCACTTCCCCGGCAAAGTCGGAAGGGAAGAATACTTCTTTGTGATTGGAGTCTACACCTTGATAAGGGCGGCCGTTGACGAATAAGAGCGATTCAGAACCCCGGGTGTGACCGGGACCAGTCTGGCCAAAATCAAACCGGCCCAGAATCCTCTTATCCCGCCATGAAGAAGGAATATCTGCCTGCATGGCCAACCACACATAGAGATCACGGCCCCGGAACACCCGCCCCAGCTCACAATCCTGCCAGTCGCCATTGCTCGGCGGATACGCTCCGGCATCCTGATTCTGATCCACCGCATACCGCATCCCGGACAGCGGACGGCTGCCGCGGTACCGATACGGCTCCAGTTCTTGAATCCTTGCATGCAGTTTTCGTTCGGTAAAAAACACAGTACTATCCCTCCTGTGGTTCAGCCTGCCTCAAGTCCGCCCGATTCTGCCCCAGGCGCTGCAGTGCCTTATCCAACTGCGACAGCGGTTTCTGTACTTGGTTTTCCATTCCCGGAAGCAGCACCTGGCGATTGAGATAGAGAAGCTCGCCCAAGGCACAGTAATCGCCGCGCATCATCGTATCACGCAGCCGATTCCGGAGCCCCTCGGCGAATTCATCCAATTCCTGGCGCTGCTTTATTCGAAGCTGGTAGAGCTCCTCGTCTAATACATCAGCCAAACTAGGGAAGAACTGCTGCCGGAGTGATGAGGCAGGAGGCTTCGGAACCCACTGCCTGCTTTGTGCATTCTCCACAAACCGCTCCAGGTTCAGCAGTGCATGGGGAAGAAGCTGCTGCTTGTCAAAACTACGTCCCAATGCTTCCAAACGCTGCCTGACATTATACTGCGCCAGCTGGCCTTGATCGCCCCGCAGCCATGCCTGCATGCGGCGCAGCAGCGGCTCCCCGGCCATGTTAGCCAAAAGACCCGACGCAACGATGACGGGGACACCGCCCACCAATAGGCCGGCTGCTTGGGCGCCTCCGGCAAACAGAGCAATGCGCCCCGCGGAACCCACCATATCTATACCCGCAGCATGCAGCGCTTCCTTGGCGGTCATGTGTCCTTCCGCCATCTGCCCCCGCCGCTTCCACAGAGAGCGCAGTCCGCTCACCAGCAGAAACACCGGAATCACCGCACCATAGCTCCCCACTACCCGGTCGCCGGCAAGATCTTCCGGACTTTCCTGGGCCCCCGGTTCCAACAGACCTTCGGCCAAAGATTCCTCTTCCACCCAAGAAATTCCTTCGAAGCCTTCAAGGGCTGGGTCCAGGGACAAGTCCTGGGATACCGACTCCCACTGGCCGGCATCCACACTGACAGCTTCAGGGTCACTGAGCAGCTCCCCACGGGTAGGAGCCAGGTGTTCTACCGCGGCCCGGGCTTCTGCATCGCCGCCCAACAGCGAATAAAGACCCACCAAACTGATACTGCCGGCCCCGAGCAGAGCCACGCGTCCGGGATGCTGACCGCTCCACTTCACAGGTGCCCGCACTGCATCCTTGAGGCGGCCGCGCAGACGTTTTGAACGCCGCCATAGATACCCTGCCAGAAGTGCCAGGGCTGCAGCTGCGGCCAATACAAGAACAACCCCCCACCAGCGCTGCATCATATACGCTGTCAGCAGCGACCCCGATGCGGCCGCTGCCAGAACTATCAACAGCCACGTCCGGGCCGTCCATCCGCGCATGTTCATCACCCCATGGTAGTATTCGCTTTCCGCCGCCCAGTTCCTGTTTCTGCAGCCGCAGCCATCTGACCTTGTCTGACCAAGCGGCTGGAACTGTGATCGAGCACAATCGATCTGCAACGATTTCTCGGACGAAGAGAGCCGATAGTGCCCAAATAAAGAGTTTGACTTTCCCTGACTTTCAACTATAATAGAAAGTGAAGAAGGTAAGAGATCAAACAGGAGGTGTTATTCCATGTTGAAGGCAGTAACCATGTTTCCTATTCGTCCGTTTCGCCGGAGAAATCGGCAGCAGCTTCCCAGCGAGGAATGGCATCCATGGGCCAACTTCCCGCAGAGCATTCAGGAATTTCTTGAAAGCGGCTTTGATTGGGACCAGACCATGAAGGTGGATATTCAGGACAAGGAAAACGAGTATATTTTGGAAGCAGAAGTACCAGGAGCCAATAAGGACAACATCGATATCGACGTACACGACGATTATCTGACCATCCGTGTTCGCCACGAAGACGTGCATGAAGAGAAGCAGGAAGACTTCATTCGCAAAGAGCGTCGTACCCGCAGCTGCCAGCGGAGTTTCTACGTGGGCGATGTGAACACGGAAGCCATTGAAGCCAAGTACGAAGACGGAGTTCTAAGACTGCATCTTCCCAAGCTCGAACCGGGCAGCAGCAGACGCAGGAAAATCGACATTCAGTAATCGGCCTAAGGTCCGCAGCCAGTCGGGACAGTCTCTGCTAGGCAGGGGCTGTCCTGTTGCTTCCGGGTACAGGACCGTCCCAATTCGTCTGCCTCCCCTATGCATCTGTCGCAATATGTCGCAGAAAAAATAGGGAAAAAAGCCGTATGTGAGCGCATACTGAAGAAAACAGGAGATATTGGCGATAAATCGTAAATCATGGCAGCAAAACCTGATTGGTAATTTATGTCACTCTTTGACCACAGTGGCTGTATCTGTACAATGATAAGTGAAAAGGGTAAGGGGAACATCTTCTGAAAGGAGGTGTTAGCCTATGCTGAGAATCTTGACCATGCTCTCCGAGATGGTTCAGCAAATCCGCGGAGGCAAAGGGAAAGAAGCTCTGTGGCGTAGGTTGTTCCGTGCTCCTCCTATCAGTAGAAGCCGCTTACCGGCGCCATGGATGATCGGTGTTCGCAGAGTAGGCCATGAAGAAGTGGTAGATGTTGTCCCTGCAGGACTGCACGGAGACCGCCTGCCAAAAGGTGAACACCTGATGTTGTGGAATGATGGTGCGCCTTACTGGGTCATCGGTGACACCGATGCCAGAGCACCGGCAACCATGGCATCCTTTTCTGAAGCGAGCAGTCGGCCGTTTGCAATCACAATGACGGCCACTGCTCGTTTTGTATTGGCTGGACCATAGGTAGAAACAGCCGCCTGCAGATGGAACTCTATGCGCCTGCGCGTCGGGGCACGGCGCGCTCTCTGAGATATAAATCCCGCTCACAACTGTACAGCAACGGCAGTGCTTGCAGCAGAAGCACAGTGGGTTTTGACTGCCTGCCACCTATCTGTATAATGGAATGTGAAGAGGATCGATCATCTTCTTCGCAGAGGAGGTGCTGTCCTATGCTGCAGTTCCCAGCCATAGTCTCAGAGCGAATGATGACCCACGGTCAGCTTGGGATATGGAGAGGAAGTGTTTGGCGTAGGCTTCACCGGGCACCTCCACGCATGAGTCCTTCTACCCGACCCCGGTGAAGCAGACAAAAAGGAATGCAGCAGACATGCTGCTGCCACGCTCTAACGACAGCCTCCTAAGAAGCGGACAGCCGTCTCGGCCGAGACGGCTGTCCGCTTCCTTTTCATTCCGGGAACACACCCTTATCCTTGGTTCCGGCCGGACAATGGCCGGCCATAGCCGGAGCAGACCTATCCAAGGAACACTTGCCTCCCCGTTGTTACCAAAACCGCCGCGGCAGCGTCAAATCCTAAGAAATACGATACACACGGGTCTCATAGGGTTCGAGGTGTATAATGCCATTGTCCTGGTCTGGCGATGAAGGATAGTTGCTAAGCAGCAGCTCCCTGTCGGCTCCTAGCTTGACTTCCGTACTTACGTCCACTTCCAGCGGCCGCTTGCGGAAGCTGCCGATGATAAACACCTGTTCTCCATCCATGGTGCGCAGATAAGCGTAGACGTCTTCACTGTCGGGGAGAACGGGCTGGTAGTCGCCGTACACCAATACACGGTTGTGGCGCCGAATGGAGAACAGTTTTTTATAGTAATTGTAGACAGAATCTGGATCCTCGACGGCCTGCTTGGCATTGATTTCCTTGTAATTGGGATTGACTTTGATCCATGGCTTGCCAGTGGTAAACCCGGCATTGGGGCTATCATCCCACTGCATGGGCGTACGGGCATTGTCCCGGGACCGCCGTTGTATGGCCGGGAAAATGTCTTCCTCTGCATAACCCAATGCAAGAAGCTGCTGATACATGTTAAGTGTGGCAACGTCACGATGCTCTTCGATCCTTTCAAAGGCACAGTTGGTCATGCCCAGCTCCTCGCCTTGATAGACGAATGGAGTTCCCTGCTGCAGAAACAGTATCGTAGCCAGAGCCGTAGCCGACTCCACGCGATACTGCTTCGCCTGCCCGAAGCGGGAAACGGAGCGCGGCTGATCATGATTGTTGAAATAGAGGCTGTTCCAACCCCTGCCGTGCAGCGAATGCTGCCATTTATCCAATACGGCCTTCAGGTCGGTAAGCTTCCACTTCTTAACCTCTCCGGGCCGGCTGAAGTCCATGTCCAGACTCATGTGCTCGAAATGGAACACCATATTCAATGTGCCCGATTCTTCATGGACATACTGGACCGCTTCTTCTGGAGTCACCGCCGGCATCTCGCCCACCGTCATGATTGGAAAGAGATCCAATACTTCCGTTTTCATTTCCCCTAGATAGCTGTGGATCTTAGGCCCATTGGCTGTGTAAGGTATGGGTAAGGGGTGGGGATTATTGTCTTCTGCAGGCATATCCGGCAGATCTGGATGCTTTGAAAGCAGGTTGATCACATCCATTCGAAACCCGTCAATGCCTTTATCGAGCCACCATCGCATCATGGTGAAGATGTCGCTGCGAACTTGAGGATTTTCCCAGTTCAAATCGGGCTGCTTTTTCGTGAATAGATGCAGGTAGTATTGATCGGTCTCCGCATGATATTCCCAGGCCGAACCGGAAAAAAAGGATCCCCAGTTATTGGGCGGACCGCCATTTTTTCCAGATCGCCAGATGTAGTAGTCCCGGTACGCACTGCTGCGGCTTTTCTTGGACTCCACAAACCACGCATGCTCATCACTGGTGTGATTGACCACAAGATCCATGATCAATTTCATGTCTCGTTTGTGAACTTCTGCCAAGAGATGCTCGAAATCCACCAAGGTACCGAATTCTTCCATAATGCGGAAGTAATCGCTGATATCGTAGCCGTTGTCATCGTTAGGGGATTGGTAAATGGGACAGAGCCAGATGACATCGGCCCCCAGTTCCTTAATGTAATCCAGTTTACTGACAATCCCGGGCAGATCCCCAATGCCGTCGCCGGTAGTGTCGCAAAAACTGCGGGGATAGATCTGATAGACAACGCTTTCCTTCCACCACGCCCGCTTCACAATGCATTCCTCCCCATTCCTATGCTGCAGCAGGACAGACAACTCATCCTTAAGACGGAGACAAAACCAATCCAAGGGACGTTATTCCTTTTTCGCATCTGCGTTATACTAACATTGAACTTACAGCAAAGGGGTGTTCCACCGTGTTGAACAACAGCTACCTGCACGCCTTGGCCGAGTATCACCAAAGCGATCTTCGTCAACAAGCACAGAAACACCGGGCTGCCGAAGAACAGGCAGCGGTGCAAAAACGGAAGACAGCCAGCGGACGTAAAACGCCCAATTTTCTGCGTCGCTTGGACGCCGCCCTGCGAGCTGGACGTTCTTTATAGGAACGCCGGCTCTTTTTTTGTCCATACGGAGGACCATGTCTGGAACAAAAGGATTCAGCCCCATCCATCGGGAAGTGAAGTGCACACGCTTCCGGAAGGAGGAAGACCCTTTGAATATATATAAGAAGGCTGGCCCCGTCTACGCCCGTCTGGAAAGGCACCTTGAACCCGCGTCCTGGAAGCATTGGAGACAGACGATGCTTAGAGCGCTAGAAGGCCCGGAGGTGTTGGAGGTGGGTGTGGGAACCGGGGCTAACCTGCCCTACTACCCGAGAGGGATACGACTGACCGCCGTTGACAGCAGCGCATCCATGCTCGCCAAGGCAGCGGACCGCGTCAGGCAATGCCCCTGTTCTGTGCAACTGTACCATGCCGACGTAGAACAACTGCCCTTTGATGCCAATCGCTTTGATGCCGTGGTGTCCACCTGCGTGTTTTGTTCGGTAAGCCGGCCCCGCCAGGCCCTCTTGGAAATACGCCGCGTGCTGAAACCAGGCGGCTGCCTGCACATGATTGAACATGTGGAGCCGCAAAGCCTTCTCGGTCGTTTGGCCGCCCGGGCTGCGTCCTTGGTTACCGGTCCCCTGCTGGGGGAATACTTCAACCGCCGCACCGGGGAGCTGCTGCAGGAGGTATTCGGCCGTCTGGAAGACGAATACCTCGGACAGGCAGTCTTCCACCGCTATAGGGCCTTTTTATAACACCTGTACCTGAACCCGCCGACTCCGGGGCCCGTCAAACTCACACAAATAGACGCTCTGCCAGGTTCCCAGGACAAGGCGGCCGCCGGCCACGGGAACCAGTGTGCTAAACCCCATGAGACTGGCTTTTGCATGGGCAGCACTATTGCCTTCACCATGAAGGTAATTGCGATCACGCCACGGAATCGTCTTGTCCAAGATGTGCAGCAGATCCGACACCACGTCTGGGTCTGCATTTTCGTTGATGGTGACACCGGCAGTGGTGTGTGGAATGAAGACCAAGCAGGCACCTTCGCTGCAGCCCAGCGCATCCGCGGCCTGCTGTACCTGTTGGGTAATGTCTTTGAGATCATCCCTGGCATCGGTACGGACGGTGAATTCCTTCATGGCGTTATCACTCACTCCTTTTGCGAATGGTATTGTTTGTACGCATCCTGAAGCCGCGGGAAGCTTAATATTGCCGGCTTGTCTTGCAGCCAGCCCCAGGGCATTCGGACCGTGCACCGGCACTGGCCGATCTGCCCTCGCCCGCGCAGCAGGCTTCACAATTTGTATTTCCAGAGATGTACCCTGCTCTCCTTCCGGTGCGGGCGCGTTATTCACTGGCGCCCATGAATGCCTTTTCGCCGACGGGTTGTACTGCTTTCCCGGCAACGGCGGCACCCATGGCCAAGGCAGAGGAATATCGCTCTCTGGCAGCGAATCTGTATTGCGGAGGTGTTTCGATGTCCACAATATGGGTGCAATATGGGACACAGGGAAGAACCATGGCCAAGGAGCTGTTATCCGGCGCCGGCGCCCAGGAGCTTCTATCGAGGGGCATGAAAGTGGGGCTAAAACCCAATCTTGTTCTGTCGAAACCAAGCGCAAGCGGTGCCACCACCGACCCACAGGTCACAGCTGGTATCATTGAATTCCTGCAGGACCATGGGATTGCCGATATAACAATCATGGAGTCGTCCTGGGTCGGCGACTCCACCAAGCGGGCGTTTGAAGCCTGCGGCTACAATGACATCCAGAAACAGTACGGTGTCAATCTCCTGGATCTCAAACGGGACAGAACAGCCACGTTCGACGTCGACGGCATTGCATTGACGCTGTGCCGCGCCCCTTTGGAGGTGGATCTGCTGATCAACGTCCCCGTGCTTAAGGCCCATTGTCAGACCAAGATCACCTGCGCCTTGAAAAACCTCAAGGGCTGCATTCCCGACAGCGAAAAAAGGCGCTATCATACCATGGGGCTGCACACCCCCATAGCCGCTCTCAACAAGGCACTGCCGCAGCATCTGATTGTGGTTGACGGCATCATCGGCGATCTCACTTTTGAAGAGGGCGGAACCCCTGTTCAGATGGGCCGAGTCATGGCCGGCCGGGATCCAGTCGCCATCGACTCCTACTGTGCGGAGCTCTTGGGCTACCAGCCGGAGGATATCGACTACATTCCCCTGGCCCAGTCCATGGGTGTCGGCAGCTTCTATACACAGGTCATCGAGCGCAATCAAGGAAAGGGCCAATCCCTGCAATCGGTACCCATTACTCGCCGTTTTCAGCATCGGATTAGCGAAGATCAAGCCTGCTCATCGTGCTTGGGAAGCCTTTTGCACGCTCTGCAGCGTGCCTCGGAAAACGGCAGTCCATTGCCGGATGCCGTCGTCATCGGCCAAGGTTTTCAGGCCCGAACGGGGTCGGCCTTAGGCATCGGGCGGTGCACCAAGGGCTATTCCCCTCATGTGCCCGGATGCCCTCCCAGTGCCGCTGACATCCTCAGAACCATCAAAGAGCACTGCAGCTAACTGCAGTGCTCTTATCCATGCCGGGCACTCTTTACAGCGACGCGATAACGCGGCGCATGTTCTTCAGGCTCTGCTCGGTACCATACTTCGGCTCTTCCGGTCCTTCAAATTCCACCGCCAGCCAGCCGTCGTATCCGGCTCTGTGCAGCGTACGCAGAATGTAGTCCAGATTTACCTTCCCCTCGCCGGCGATGGTTCCAACCAAACGGATGCCCCCTAGACCTGCAAAGGTATGCCCTTCGTAGTCGTCCGGCGCCTCACGAAAGTCCTTAAAGTGGACATGGTATATGTTGGGAAGCAGTTCATGGATGGCTTCCTCTGGGGTATCCTCAACCAACAGGAAATTCCCGGCGTCAAAGGTAGATCCCAAATAGGGGCTGGCGACGGCTTCGATCAGTTCCTTCACCTGCCGGCCTTTTCCGGCAATCAAACCGTGGTTTTCCAAGGCCAGACGTACGCCCCTCTGTTCGGCAAAGGCGGCGGCTTCCTGCAGCCCGGCCACGATCCAATCACGGGCCTCGGCGTAGTCTCGCCCTTCCGCCAAATTGCCGGCAAAGACGCGTACCACAGGTGCGCCAAAATACAGCGCGTTTTCACAGGCGCGTCGGATATTGTCCACACCGGCAGCCCTGACCTGGGGATCAGGATTGGCAAAATCATTGGATGTGGAATAACAGCCCACCGTTA
>PUOC01000061.1 GCA_003551965.1 Clostridiales bacterium
AAATTGAAGAAGTCATTGCCATAGGCGGCATTCCGCAGAAGAATGCCCTTGTGATGCAGACACATGCCGATGTCTTAAATATGCCCATCCGCATCGCCGCTGCCGAGCAGGCTGTGGCTCTAGGCGCCGGCATGTTCGGGGCGGTGGCAGCGGAAGTTTACCGTGACGTAGAGCAGGCTAAGGAGCACATGAACAGTGGTTTTTCTCACACATACCACCCGGACAGCGGACGAGTTGCGGCGTACCAGAAGCTCTATGAACAGTACCTGGGTATTGGAACAATGCTGGAAGACACGCTGCGCGGGCTTTAAGGGGGGGTCTTGCATGCTTGAGAAACTCAAGGAAGAGGTTCTGGAGGCGAACCTGGCTCTGCATCGCTATGGGTTGGTTGTCTTTACCTGGGGCAATGTCTCCGGCCGCGACAGGGACACAGACAAGCTTGTGATCAAACCCAGCGGCGTCTCCTACGATGAGATGAAAGCCGAGGACATGGTGGTGGTGGATATGGACGGAAAAGTGGCCGAAGGGTCACTGCGGCCCTCGTCGGACACACCAACCCATGTGGAGCTGTATCGCCGCTTTCCAGGCATCGGCGGGGTAGCCCACACCCACTCACCCTGGGCGGTGGCATGGGCCCAAGCGGGGGCGGATCTCCCCTGCATGGGGACCACCCACGCAGACCACTTCAACGGCACAGTTCCCTGTACGCGGCCGTTGAGACGCGCCGAAGTGGAAGCCGACTATGAGCAGAACACGGGGACAGTCATTGCAGAGGCCTTTGCGGAATTGGACCCGCTGCAGATGCCGGCCGTGCTGGTTGCACAGCACGGTCCGTTTACCTGGGGGTCCGATGCCATGGATGCGGTAATCAACAGCGTTGTACTGGAGGAAACGGCCAAGATGGGTGCTTGGACGCGTCAGATTAATGCGGCTGCCGGCAGCATTCCCCAGTATCTTTTGGACAAACACTTTTTCCGTAAACATGGTTCAGAAGCATATTATGGTCAGGAGGCGAAGAGGCGGTCATGATGCAGCCCCTAAAAAAGTACGAAGTTTGGTTTGTGACAGGAAGCCAGCACCTATACGGTGATGACGTATTGAACATTGTCCGCGACCATGCCCAGCAGATTTCCCACGGTCTCCACCAGGCCGAGGCCATTCCTGTTTCCGTTAAGCAGAAACAGGTCTTAACCAATGCAGAAGCCATCCGCGCCCTGGTGTTAGAGGCCAATCAAGCACCCCAGTGCATTGGTCTGGTTCTCTGGATGCACACTTTCTCACCATCGAAGATGTGGATTGCCGGCCTGACGGAACTGAAAAAACCCTTTCTTCACCTGCATACGCAGTTTAACCGCGACATCCCCTGGAATGATATCGATATGGACTTCATGAATCTCAACCAGTCGGCCCACGGCGATCGCGAATTTGGCTTTATGTGCACGCGCTTAGGACTGCGGCGTCAGGTTGTGGTCGGGCATTGGGAGGAACCTGAAGTGCAGGAAGAGATCGGTGTCTGGAGCCGCGCTGCAGCGGCTTGGGAAGACAGCCGCTGCGGCCGGATTGCACGATTCGGAGACAACATGCGCAATGTGGCTGTGACCGAAGGCGACAAGGTGGAGGCACAGATTCGCTTTGGCTACGAAGTGCACGGCTACGGCATTGGCGATTTGGCCGCCGTGGTGCAGGATGTTGCCGATGCCGACGCCGACGAATTGGTTCACATTTATCAAGAGCAGTACCGGGTGGCAGGGGAGTTGCAGCCCGGTGGTGCCAAACATGAAAAACTGAAGGAATCGGCCCAGATAGAACTGGGGCTGCGCCGTTTCTTAGAGGCGGGCAGCTTCACCGGGTTTACGACGACCTTTGAAGACCTGCACGGTCTGCCCCAGCTTCCAGGGCTGGCTGTTCAGCGGCTTATGGCGGATGGATACGGGTTCGGTGCCGAAGGCGATTGGAAGACCGCTGCACTTGTCCGTTCGATGAAAGTGATGGGGCAGGGCCTTCCCGGCGGTACGTCGTTCATGGAAGACTATACTTACCATCTGGATCCGCAAAACGCCATGGTGCTCGGGGCCCATATGCTGGAAGTGTGTGAATCCATTGCGGTGGGGACACCGTCCTTGGAAATGCATCCTTTGGGCATTGGGGGTAAGGAAGATCCAGCCCGGTTGGTCTTCCGCAGTCCCGATGGGCCGGCCATCAATGCTTCGATCATCGATATGGGCGGCCGTTTCCGTCTGGTGGTCAATAAGGTGATTGTAGAAGACCCGCAACAGGAGCTCCCCAAACTTCCCGTGGCTCGGGTGCTGTGGAAACCGCTTCCGGATTTGAAGACCGCCGCTGCGGCATGGATATATGCTGGAGGAGCCCACCACTCCGGGTTCAGTCAAGCCATTGCCGACAGGCACATGGAAGTGTTCGCCGACTTAGCAGGCATTGAGCTGCTGACCATCGACGAGAACACCGCGGTGCAGGAGTTCAAAAAGGAACTGCGCTGGAATGAGGCATACTACGGCAGCAGCCGCCGTTAAAGACAGCACCCCGCCCGTCAGAAGAAACCCGGCGGGCGGGGTGCGTTCTGCTTAATGGTCAAGATGGGCCTTGACATTGTCCCATTGACCGTCGTAGGAGATATCGATGTCAGGAAATGCCCTCTGCTGATCAGGATGGAGCACGTCGATCTTTGCCTGTCTTTCGGTGCCGGGGATCGTGTCTCCTCTGTCGTCTTCTAGCCACACGGTGACGACAATGTCCTGCACGTCCCGGTTACCGCCGTTTCTGACGGACCCGGTGATACGTACGGTCTCTGCGTTGCTGCGTTGGGCGTCTAAGTCGATCACTTCCAGGGAACCAGGCAGAAGTCCCTGTATTCCGTGGGTACAGCCGCTGAAGGCGAATACGGCTAAGGTCAGCAGCGTCAGAAGCAGTGGAGCTTGGGCACGCATGGTACATCAGTCCTTTCAAAGAAGGGTATGAAGGTCTCTTTCGCTGCAGGCTCGGAAAATCGTAACCGTCAAAGCTAAGACGTCTCGAAATCCTACGGTTGTCGTGGCACAATGAAATCATACTTCGCAATGGAAGGGTGGTTTCATGGAAGACTCCACACAGAAAACAGCAACGACATGGGATTGGGACGACAGGCTGCGGGCTTTCAAGGCCAGCGGCCAAAACGCCAGCCAATGGTGCAGAGAACACGGGATTCCTGTACACCAGTTGCGCTATCGGCTCCGCAAAGAAAAGGAGGCGCATCCGACGCCGGTGAGCAACGGCCACAGCCATTGGGTGGCTCTGCCGTCGGCACCGGACTCGAATGCAGTATCCTCCGGGGTGTCCCTCCGGATTGGTTCGGTGGACGTCAACGTGGAACGGGGCTTTGACCCGGATGTTTTGTCGGACGTGCTCCGTTCTCTCTTGGAAGAATGCTAGCGGCCCACCCCCGCCAAACCGTCTACTTGGCCGTGGGAGCCACAGACATGCGCAAACAGGTGGAAGGACTCGCCGCCATTGTACAGGCCGACTTCCCACGCAGTCCCTTTGCACCTTGTCTGTTTGCCTTCTGCAACCGGCGAAAAACCATCGTCAAGATTCTCGAGTGGTCTGCCCGCGGCTTTTGGCTGCACTACTTCCGTTTGGATGAAGGTAAGCTACCGTGGCCAGAAGCCGGAGACGAGGAACACCCCTTAGAGCTTACCTGGGATGATTTGCGCCGGTTGCTCGAAGGAAGCGCTCTTCGTTCCAAGAAACAACGACACTTGATCGTACCGCAATACCTCGCCTAAAGAATGGCTCTAGGGCGAGGTTTTTTCTGGTTTTATGCAGGAAAAAGGGCATGGAAAGCGAATATTGAATATATGGAAACCATAAATCAACAACCACAGGACAACCATATAGATTGGAAAGCCCGGGCACTGGCCCTAGAGACCGAATTGGCGGAGACCAAGAGCGAGTTGGAGTCGCTGAAAAACCTGATTCGTCTCCAAAATCACCGAGCCTTTGGGCGTTCTAGCGAAAAGGTCGCTGATGGGCAGGAACCGTTGCCATTGGAGGGCTTTAACGAAGCTGAGGCGACGGCGGATCCTGACGCGCCCGAGCCCGAATGGGAAGAGGTCAAGCCGCATAAGCGCAAGAAGCGCCGCCGGCAAAAGGATCTTCTGAAAGGCCTGCCCGAGAAAGTGATTGAACACAAGCTAGCCGATGAGGAGCTGGCTTGTTCGTGCTGCGGTGAACAGCGCAGCGTGATTGGGAAACACGAAACCCGTGAACTGGAAGTCATCCCAGCCCAGGTCTGGGTGAATGTTCATGTTGAATATGCCTA
>PUOC01000294.1 GCA_003551965.1 Clostridiales bacterium
ACCAGTGCGCTGACTGCAGCGCGAGATAATAATGCTTGTTTGGTCTTGTGGCCAGGGTGTTATCTAACAGTGGGCGAATCGCTGCAAAACAACCGTGGGCTGTATTCTCCACTCCGGCACCGGCGACGGGAATTTCCGACTACAGGGCAAGTGTAAGCTTTGCTTTTCGGGAGTGGCTGCTGCATGGCTATCGAGGCCAAAGCGGCAGCTGCCCATGCCAGAAAGAAGTCACCGCGTCCGCTGAAGGGTAAACGCAGAGCCAGAACCGAAAAGAGGAGAAAAACCCTTTTCGGTGCTGGCTGCTCATGTTCCACTCTACCATACCTATGGCGCTGCGATGCTGGTGTTTAAGTTTTAATTAGAATTCGCTTTGCTGGCTTCTCTTTGTCCCCATGTATTGAGGAGCGCCTTGGCTGTACTCCGCCCATCCGAAGTTTCCGCTCCCAACCCCGGCCAGAGTCTCACCGAGTCTGGAAAAACCGCTGTCCCGTCTTGGCACGCCTCAAAAAAGCCTGCGCTAAGCGATTGTGTGGATTGTGTCGCATGCCTTAATTCGTTCAGTCCCCTACTGCATCTGCATGCTTGGCCCATCAACGGTCCCTGCTTAGAACACCCACCTGATACCTATCTTCATAGATGATTCTACCGGGATTTGCTGTTCTGGACATGGTGACTTCGACTCCATACTTCTTAAGTGTACGAAAGTAGAAATCGCATTCCAGCAGCAGATTTTCCACTTCAGCATTATCCTTAAACCAGGTTATCGCTCCCATCGTGTTTCTGTCATCGTAGAATGGCGGTATTGGCAGCACTCTCTCCGTATATCTTCTTATGTCCCAATATTCACGAACCTCATCATCTGTAAGGTAATTGCTCCGAACAAGATGCCACACCGCTACAAACACTCCTACTGGGTGGTTTGTTTTTGGGCTTGCATAACCAACATGATAGCGAACATATTCCGGCACAGGTATCACCTCTAGGACATTTTCACCAAAGGACGCAGATCCAGGGCCATGTGTCGGAAATCCTTGAATCATTCCCTCTGCTCTGCAAATCTCGGCCATGTACTGGAATGTGTTCTCCGCTGCGAGTTAGGTTTCCTATGACTACAGGAGCGATATGTCGACGCGCTCTCCAAGGCCGGCGGGATCAGAAAACAATCTGCAAAGAATGGCTTGGAGAGAGCCTCCCAATACTGTACAGGTCAGCATTAAGAGGCTCTCTGCGAGTGGACGACGAAAAAGATTGGCCGGAGAGGGACAGGTTCTAGGGATGGTGCATCTGCGCGCCCGCAATTCACAGACGAAGGGGATCACTAGCATTCTGGGCGCTGCCGGCCGATTGTCCCCTCCTTTACCGATACCGATCCGCCCATTCGCTGCCTTTCATCGGATGCGTGTTCCCAACTTGGAAAAAACGGCGCCGTGGTTTCTGACATGCGGTGACATTTTCTGCGGCCGAGGAACCCGTGATGGTAACGTTGGTGATGCGCCTAAACATCGGGAAAGCAACTAGAATGGCTATCGGCCAGTCACTCAGGGAATGCCTTCCTTCATCACCAGACTGGACATTCCGTGGTTACTGTTTTGTGGCAACGATACGAAATCCGACATCGATGTTGAGAAAGTCAGGGGGCGAACCACCGACGAAACCCGTTTGCAGACGGCCAGCATTACGGTTGAAGGCACCTCCATGGTCTGCCCGCTGCTCCTCTGAAACCCAGTCCCAACCCCACTCATGGACGTTTCCACTCATATCGAACAGACCGAGTGCGTTCGGCTTCTTCAGTCCTACCTCTTGTGTTGAACCCAGGCTGTTCTCCTCATACCACGCCACTTCTTTGGCCGCTTCACGATCCCCCTCTTCTCCTTCCAGTACAGATCCGAGCCAAACGGGTGCCGTTGACCCGCTGGCAAAATTGCCTGGCGACCAATACAAACCGTCTCGAAATACCGCCCCATAAGAACTGTCGCTGCCTCGGAATTTGGCGGCCAGTTCGCGTTCAGCATTGGTCGGTAAGCGAAATCCGTCCCCCTCAATTATCTCAGCGTTGTCACAGGCGTATTCATCAGCGGCATCGCGCAAAATTTCCCCATTGTAACGATATACGGGGGTTTTCCCGAGCTTTTCCGACAGTGCATTGCACCATACGATAGCATCTCGAAAAGAGACCATGGTCACGGGCTGTTGTCCATCGGCGCCAGGGGGTTCGCCGATATTTTCGAAATCTGGGTAGTCTCCTCCTCCGGTTTCGGAGCCGGCGAGTCCCAAATTGCCAGGAGTATATCCCGCGTCCACAGCCCATTCGCCAATACTATGCCAGAGTTCATAGGTCACCTGTGTTTCCGCAATCCAGAAATCAGTGACGACGGCCGCATCGCCCAAATCGTGTACTCCGTCCTGGCGAGTAGGAACCGTTGCGGCCGGGGCCAAACGCATATGGAAATCAACGCCTTGCGAGTCAAAAGAGATCCGTTCCCCCGCTGTGTCAACTGTCCTTTCCTCTTCGAAAATTGCTATAAGAGATACATCCGTATCCATCACTGTGCGAGCATCCGGCGACACGGGAGCATTGACCGGTCCCTCCCAACGGACAAATCCCCATCCTTCTGCCGGCTCTGCCTTCAGAAAGACCAGGTCGTGACGATCATAGTCACGGGTTCCTTCCCTTGGTGTCGTTTCGCCTTCCCCTTCTACTTCCAACGTCAGTGTGACCTCAGCTCCCGGTACGCCACTGTCAACTCCGGGACTGCCGCAGGCCGCCATCAAGACAGTAAATGCCAATAGCCCTAACCAGTACGCTTTTTCCATTCGCTCTGCCCCTTTCTTGTTTGTCCTATTCCGCTAATGATGACGTTGCAAAGCATATCTTTATCGATACTGGAAACTCGGCCATCGTTCAGATAATTACTGCTAAGCTGCCGAAGATGCATCCGAAGCAACCCTAAACTGGAAGAATTGCCCCTTCACCCGACACATTGCTCTTTCACTGTATGGCGGCACAATACCGCCACCTGCTACCTCTGTGATCAAGACAATGATGACAGGTGTCCCTCATTTCCTTCCAGGCGCCGGCATTAAGAGGATTGAGGCAGTCATGGTGATCCAAAGATACCGCCGACGCAGAGCGTTACTTTCTGCCGGACAATGCAACGCCTGGAGAATGTCAGTTCGCCACCGTTGTCGCAACCCCTGTCTATCGAGTAAATGCCATGTGGTTAATCATGCTGGGGCTCGTAGTGCACTTCAACGCCTCGACCGAGAAGGATTTCGATGTTTTGCATGTCATCGGAGCCTTCGGAAAGATCCAGGTAGTTCTGCCCCATTTGAACGTAGTCACCAGGACCTAGTCCATCATTTTCCACCAGAGGGGTGATATCAGAAACATGGTTGTTGCCCACATTCAAAAACTCTAGATGGATCAAATCTTCCAAGGCAGTGAGGTCGGACACACTATTATTCGCTACATTGAGATGCCGTAGTTTGGTCAAGTTCTCTATCGGGCCAACATCCGTTAGGCTGGTGTTATTGGCATTCAAGTGCTGGAGATCGATCAAATTCTGCACTGGGGATATGTCCGTGAGCGCGTTGTCTTGCATTACAAGCAATTCTAGCATAGTCGAGTCCTGCAACGGGGTTATATCCGACACATCATTGTCTGCGAAGGACAGGCGCAATAACTCAGGCACATCGCCCAAAGGAGTGATGTCAGACACCTGGTTGTCGGGAAAAAACAGGTACTTGAGGCTTTCGAGACCTTTGACAAAGCTGATGTCAGACATGCCGATATCCCAAATGAACAAGCCCTCTAGCTCGGTTAAAGCAGACAGCGGAGTAAGATCATCAGGCCTTGTTCCCGGAAAACCTAGTCTCTTGAGGCTGGTTATACTCGACAGCGGTGCTAAATCCGTGACGTCGGTGTTGTCAAAAAACAGATACTCCAAGTGGGCAAGCTCAGACAAGGGACTTAGATCACTGACGGGGTTATTATGCAGATTGAGGTAACGTAGATTTTCAAGTGCAGCAAGGGGGCCAATGTCCTCAATATAATTGTATGTCCATCCCGAATCATCTTCGCTGTCGCCGTGAGCATGCCGCTTGATCTGCAATTCCTCTAGCTGTTTGAAATCCTGGATACCTTCCAGAGATTCGATTCCTAGGCCTTTTGCATCCAATTCGAGCAGTGTTTCCGCCTCGCTGGCGTATATGGGCCACTCGGGCTTGTTCATGGCGTTCCTAACCGCCTGTTCGAGATTGGCGTCTGCTAGTTCAATGCGATGGTCTCCTTCACGAACAAACACAGC
>PUOC01000003.1 GCA_003551965.1 Clostridiales bacterium
CACGGCATCATCGGTCAAACCCTCGCAACAACAGTGGCAGAGCATGTTCGCAACCATCCCCGTCGCTGGTCCCATGGCTGCTTCCGCCGGTCAGGGCAGCCATCCCTGTCCCAGAGGTCGACATTTCCTGGATCGACAAGGAAGAACCGGGAGGTACGCCCTCACGGCGCCTTGTGTCCGCAGGCTGGCAGGCAAGAATTTGCCTGCACCGCCGCGATTGCATATACTTAATGGTAAGACATCAGCAGGACAGACAAGAAGCGCTGTGCTGGTTCCGTTGCAACAGACGCATACCTTCGGGAACTAGTGCCGCAAAGAACCCGGGTCCCTACGGACCCGGAACATAGGGCGCACGATGTTGTGAATACACCCATTAACATGAAGGGGGGTGGCCGCTGCCTACCGGCTGCGATGAGGCCAGGAATGTGTTGATCTGCCCGATTTCGGGCTGCTGCCGGCACCGTCCTGGTCGGAGGGATGGGTGCAGAAGGACGTGCTCGTTGCTCCACGGGGACTCGGACATCCGGCCTATCAACCCGTTCCTGAAGAAGGCAGGCTGTTGCGTGGTAATTAAACAGGGAGGGAATGCTGAAATGAAAAAGTGGAAAGTAGTATTGACTGCAGCACTGGTGATGTTCCTGGCTGCCGGGCCCGGCCTGGCGGGGAATGAAGAGGGAGTGTTCGACGGAGCGCAGTTCCCGGAATGGTTGGAAGCGGAAGGCATCTGGCGGACGACCCCTGCGGGCCAGTTCGTGGATGACGAAGCTTACAAGCCCACGGAGGAAGACATAGAGACCATGATGAACATGGCGACCATGGCTCCAACATCCATGGGTCTCAATGATATACTGTGGGTTGTTCTCACCGACACGGAAGCCCAAAAGGACTTCCTCGGTGACGAGCATGTGACAGACAGCACCATTCTGGCTCTGGTTTTCGGCGACCGGCTGTATCCGGAAGACGAAAGTGCGGGCGGCCATGCTCAAAGTCTGAGCAGGGGATATTACAACCCCGGCATCTCCACGGGCTATCTCAACCTGGCGGCGATCAGTCTGGGCTATTCCACTCGCATGTATATGACGACCAAGTATGCCAATGCCGATCCGCCGCGTCCGATTTCCGCTGAGGAGCACATTCTCAAGGACTCCGGCTATGAGTATGTCTTAGGCTCGGCCCATCCTGAACGGGGCGAGAAAGGCGATACCATCGAAGCATGGGGTAACCTCAAGTTTGTGGGCGGCGTACTGATTGGAACCTTGGACGAAGAGGCTGAGACCACGGTCACGCAGTCCATCTACAAAGAAAACTGGGTCATCCACGATGAATAGGCGAGAACGCTGTGGTGCCTGCCCGCCCTTTAAGGGGCGGGCAGGCACCACGTTCGTCTTGGGGGCAGCGATGGCAAAAAAATGGAGGCTTCCTCTGCTGCTCACCGTGCTCCTGCTGGTGGGCTTTGCCCCGCACAGCGATGAATCGCCGGATACGCTGCAGTCCAAGCGCAGACTGAGCATGGACCATTTCGGCACCGTCTCACGGGCGGTCGTCTACGACGATTTCGATTCGCTGCAGGCTGTGGGCCATTTCAACGAAGCATGGGATGCCATACGGGCTGAGCTCACGCATTTGGAGAGCACCCTCAGTGTAGATGCAGCGGACAGCGACATAGCTCGGTTCAATGAGGCAGAGTACGGAGACACCATTGCAGTGCAGCCGGTCACCGCGAAACTAATCGCAGTGGCCCAAGAGGTGCACGAACAAACAGGCGGCGCTTACAATCCAGCGGTGAAACACCTGGTTGATCTATGGGGTTTTTCGCCCCGCACCCGCAGCAGTGACTTCTCGCCGCAAAAACCCTATGACCGGACCCGCAACCCCGACGGCAGTTTTGACCTACCCGATGAACGCTACATTGACGCTTTTCGTCAATTGGCTGACTTTTCCGGTGTCATATTGGAGGGTAGCGAAGAAGACGGCTATATGTTGACGAAAGCTGTGCCATGCATTGAACTAGACGGCGTCCGCTACTCATTGAGCCTCGATATGGGCGGTATCGCCAAGGGTTATGCTGCAGAAAGAGGAGGGGCTGTGCTTGAGGAACATGGATACAGCGGTGGTTTGATGGATGTGGGATCCTCGAGTCTGCAGCTTTTGAAACGGCATGTGTCAGTGGACGGGGCCCCGGAAGAGCACATGTGGGGTGTGCGCGTCGGCGACCCAGATGGGCCGTCGGAGCTCTATGCAACGGCGTTTGCCAGCAACGCAGCCGTGGCCACCAGTGGCACCTATCTGCGCCGTTATACGGTGGACGGACGGGAGTACAGTCATATCATAGACCCCCGGACCGGAGAACCCACAACCAGCAGCATCGTATCTGTGACCATGATTGGCGAGGATGCCGCCTACATTGACGCGGTGTCCACGGCTTTGGTGGTCCTGCCGCAAGAAGAGGCCATCGCCTTGATGGAGCAGGAGTTAGCGGATTGGGATGTTCTAATGCTCGCCCGCCCGTCGGCCGATGGGGAGCCATATCGTCTGATCACCAATATGCACCCGGACGAATACATTGTGCACTGATACGGGTTTGAACGGGGACGTCTGCCTTTCTTCACCGGCGTGAAGGCAGGCGTCTTTTTTCTGTTTTTGGCGGCCCACGGCAAATGCCGGTGGTGCAGTATGCGAAATTCTGTGATTCGCCGCCGAGCCGGACAGCAGGAAAACAACATCCTGAATGCGAATCACAACACTGACGACAGGTCTGAGCTCCAAGCTGAAAGAAGTTTTGGCTGCTTTTAATGCAGCTTTAATGGGGGCTAAAGGGAAGCTAAAGCCGCCGGTGTTACAATGCGGATATCACATTCGCAGAGGAGATAGGATCATGAACAGACTGGAACAAATTGAGAAGCTGAGGGAAAAGGCCGATGTTACCTATGAAGAGGCCCGGCAGGCCTTGGAGAACGCGGACGGAGACTTGCTTGACGCCGTCATTGCCCTGGAAAAGCAGGGCAAGGTGGCGGCTCCGGAGGGAAAAGGACATTTCCGGAGCACTCCCGGGCCCGAAACGGAGCCGGACGGTGGGCAGGAGGACATCTATCGGGTGAACAAAAGCAGTGTGGGCGATGCCATTGAAAAGGTCGGGAAGTTCTGTGTGGCTGTGATTGACAAGGGCAACAACAGCTTCCTGCAGATTTTCAAAGATGACGACTGCAAGTTTAAGATACCCCTGACCGTCCTGGCCCTGCTGCTGGTTTTCCTGACCCCTGTTACACTGGCACTGTTGGGTATCGGACTAATTGTGGGCTATCGCTACAAACTGGAAGGACTGCGGTTGGAAGATGAGTTTTAGGACGGCTTCGCGGGTGCCTTCCGTCCATGGGACGGCAGGCGCCTGCCGCCGCTGTCTGCGGGAAGGGGGCTGAAAAGCCATGGCGCAGCGTATCCTGATCATTGAAGACGAGGCGAAATTTGCCCGCTTCGTGGAAATGGAACTCACCTATGAGGGGTATACGGTGGCAAAAGCGCTCGACGGCAGGGAAGGTTTGGATCTGGTAGCTGCCCATGACTATGACCTGGTTCTGCTCGATGTCATGCTGCCCGGCCTCAATGGTATGGAAGTGCTGCGCAGAATTCGGCGGATCAGCGCTGTGCCGATTATTATGCTGACAGCCCGCGACAGTGTTATGGATAAGGTGGCCGGTTTGGATAATGGAGCCGACGATTACATCACCAAACCTTTTGCCATTGAAGAGCTGTTGGCCCGTATCAGGACGGCGCTGCGCAAGGGCGCTGCCGGGCGGAGTTCCGATACCCTGCAGGCCGGCCCGCTGGTTCTGCAGCCTGCCCGGCGGCAGGTGACCGCTGGAGGACAAGCCGTTGACCTTACCAAGCGCGAATTCGACCTGCTGCAGTTCCTGATGGAGCACAAAGGCCAGGTCATCACGCGCGATGTGCTGCTCGAACAGGTCTGGGGGTTTGATTTCGACGGTGAAACCAATGTAGTGGATGTCTACATCCGCTTTTTGCGCGCCAAGATTGATGAGGTGCTGGGAAAGAAAGTGATTGCCACCGTACGCGGGGTAGGGTATGTGATCCGCGATGAGGGATAAACCCAAACGCAGACTGCTCGGCAGGGAACCCAGCCGCCTTTTCGTTGTATCCAAGCTCAATATCCGTTTTTGGTTGCGGCTCTTGGGGATCTTTCTGGTTTTGGATCTGCTGCTGGTGCTCACGGCCGGGGCCGGGGTTGTTATGTATGCTGAGCGGACACTGCTGCCGGTGATGGACGAACTGCAGGCCCATAGGCGG
>PUOC01000019.1 GCA_003551965.1 Clostridiales bacterium
AAATCGCAATGCCGTATCTCTTTCGGCCTCCACATACGGTCCGTCCACCAATACATCCAACTCACGGAGCAGCACCCGAAAGCGGTCGCACTGGCACAGGGTTTCCCAGGAATAGCCCGTATAGCACCACACGGATAACCCTCGATGGCGGCAGGCGGCCGCCAACCGGGCAAAGCTGTCCGTCTGCTCGAAGGGATCACCGCCGGAAAAGGTCACGCCCCGGATATGCGGCCGTTCATCCAATCCGGACAAGACTTCCGCAAGAGCCACCGATCGATGGGTGTGGAAGGGCTGCAGTTCGGGGTTGAAACAGCCCGGGCAGGCATGGGTGCATCCCTGGGCAAACACAACAGTACGCAGCCCTGGCCCGTCGACAACGGACTCCCAGGTAATCCCTGCTAGATTCAACATTGCTTGCTGTTCCATGATCTCTTCACCACCCTTGTACGTAGTCCTAGTGTAGCACGTTGAAACAAGGCCGACAACTCTTGTATCTCTAGAAACGTTTTCCGGCCACGGTGCAGCTGGGAAGATAAAAATGCGGTGTTGCAAATGCGAATGATTTCTAATATACTATGATTGATACAAAGAATAACCGTACTGAAAAAGGAGGATATCAATTATGAAACGTCTTGTTGTAATGGCTATGCTGGTGTTGGCCTTGGTTCTTGGTTTGGGAGTTTCTGGAGCGGCAGAGGAAGAGGACCTGCCGACTCATTCCCCAAGCTCGTTGGCGGAATATGACGGCTTGGACGGAGCACCGGCCTATGTTGCTTTGGATGGATATGTCTATGATGTCAGTGACGTGTTTTCCGAGGGTACACACGGCGGATTTGAAGCCGGGCAGGAACTGACAGAAGAGATGGTGGACTCGCCCCACGGTATGGATCCAGCGGCTGACCGCGATCCGGTAGGGGTATTTTTGGCTTTGGAGCTTACATTAGACGAATTGGCTGCGTATGACGGACGCGGCGGCCAGCCGGCTTATGTTGCAGTGGACGGGTTGATCTACGACGTCAGCGACAGCGGGCGCTGGAGCGGCGGAATGCATTATTCAAACCGCGCCGGTCAGGATCTCACACAAGAGATAAAAGAGGACTCACCCCACGGTCTGCGGACTTTGGCTAACGTAACGCTGATCGGTGTGGTTGTTGAGCCCGAGCAGGACAATGACTAGGATGACCGATCATGGATAATAATCATGAGTAGGAGCCGGGCGCCCTTTGGCGCCTGGCCCGGTGGCGGCGCACTGCTCAGGAGAATAGTGAAAGGCCTAGGGCGCTGTCAATGGACGTGTCACCGTCCGCCGTTCATGGGCGGCAGGAAATTCCTCTATCCTCTATCCCGTCTTTGAGAGAGCAGGGAGTGTATTGTGATCGGCAACAAAATATGCTATGATGTTAAAAAGCACTAGGAGTGATGACAGCGAATGGACCCTGACTCGTTTAGATTGCGGGTATTGTGGAAATTGCCGCAGTTGCCTCGGAAGAAGATCCGAAGGTTTATCGCCATGGGGGATAAGTATCGGTCCCTGGGAAACGAAGCGAAAGCGCAGTTATGTTATAGTCGGTCGATGGACTTGGCCAAAAACATCCGAGCCGTGCATTTGACCAAAAAGCTTGAGCGGCGAGTCCGTTGATCCAATAGCCGGCAACGCACAGGAGCTGCCGGCGCTTTTTCGGCCTATATAATTAAATCATTGCTTAATTGTTTGTGTGAAGGAGGATGCACAGTGATGTCAGACCCTGCGGTCGAAACATGTTCGGTGTTCCGGTTTAACGCGGCAAAGGTTGAACCACTGCAGAGAGAAATAGGCCAGGTGGAAGGCATGGCCCAGATGTTTAAGGGGTTAGCCGATGATACGCGTCTCAAGATTGCCTATGCCTTGAGCCGTGAAGAGTTGTGTGGATGCGACCTGGCTGTTCTGCTCGGAATCAGTGCCGCAGCCGTATCCCATCACCTGCGGACCCTACGTCAGCTGCGATTGGTGAGATCGCGAAGAGAAGGCAAAGTTGTATATTACAGTTTGGCCGATCAACACGTTATGCGCATCATTGAGCAGAGTCTAGCACATTGGAAGGAGTAGTGGCCGTGGTTACAAAGGTGCGTGTTCATGATCTAGACTGTCCTGACTGCGCCCGTGAACTGCAGGCCGCCGTTGAAAACGAAGCCGGCGTTCGGAGCGTCAACTTGAATTATTTTTTAGGAAGACTGGACGTCGAGCACGACTTGGACGAAGGGGCGATCCTGCAAAAAGTGGCAAAGGCAGGGCATCAAGGGTCGATCTTGTCTGACAGTGAGATGGAGGGGGACGAATCCTTCAACCGGCGGCCGCCCGCTGTCCATGCCCTTGCGGCTGTGATTTTGGCTGGCCTAGGCCTGGCTGTGCATCCTGCCTTTCTCGTGGGAGCCATGGCTGTTGGAGGTTGGCAAATTTTCGGCCGGGCACTGGCCTCTATCCGCCGTTTTCGGTTCGACATGAATGTTCTCATGACCACTGCAGTCATTGGGGCTGCCCTGATCGGTGAGTGGCAGGAAGGGGCAATGGTCGCCGTTCTGTTTTCCATCAGCCAATGGTTGGAACAGCGCTCCGTTGAGCGGGCGCGCCGCTCTGTTCGCTCACTCATGGAATCCTCGCCGCCGGAAGCTGTAGTGATCCGAAACGGCCAAGAACGGGTAGTGTCCGTTTCCGAGGTCAAACGAGGCGAAGAGGTTAAAGTGAGGAGCGGAGCGAGAGTTCCGGTGGACGGTACGATTGTATCTGGACATTCGTATGTGAATCAAGCATCCATTACAGGCGAGCCGATACCGGTGGAGAAAGGGCCTGGAGCCATGGTGTATGCAGGAACAGTGAATGAACACGGCCTGCTGGTGCTGCAGACAGATCGGACGGCAGGAGAATCTCTCCTAGCGCAGATCGTCGGCATGGTAGAAAGAGCACAGGCGGAAAAGACACCGATGCAGCGTTTTGTCGATCGTTTTGCTTCGTACTATACACCTGCGGTGATGGTGTTGGCTTTATCGGTGGCCGTCCTCGGCCCATGGGCTGCGGGAGCAACATGGTCGAGCAGTATCTATCGGGCCTTGAGCCTGCTGGTGGTGGCGTGCCCGTGCGCATTGGTTTTGGCATCCCCCATCAGTATGGTTGCGGCGATGGGCAACGCAGCCAAGCACGGAATTGTTGTCAAAGGCGGGCGTCATCTAGAGCGGGCTGCAGAGGTGGCCCAAGTGGTTTTCGACAAAACCGGTACACTGACCTATGGGAAACCGCAGATCTCTAGGGTTTGGTTTGCGCCTGGGATTCCCGAAGAGAGATTGGCCAAGGTGACGCTTACCCTTGAGCAAGGAACGGATCATGCCGTGGCCAAGGCATTAAATGGGTACTGGCGCAGCAAGGGTTTTCAAGAATTCCTAGAAGCGCACGAAGTAGAAACTGTGCCGGGGGTAGGTATACGGGGAGTCATCCAAGGCCGGCCGATGGTTTTGGCCCATCCGCGGTATGTCGAAGACGAACTGGGAATGGCCCTGCCAAAGCAGGTGTCTGATTGGCAGGCGCTGGGCATCACCTTGGCTGTGTTAGCGGATGATAGCCAAATTCTAGCCGTTTATGGTGTCGAGGACACAGAGCGTGAATCTGCGAGGCCAGCCCTGCAGTGGCTGAGCCAAAAGCGCATGCAGACCTGGATGTTGACCGGCGATAGTCATCGCGCCGCCGAAGCATTGGCCCGCCGTCTGGGTATTGAAAAGATCAAAGCGCAACTGCTTCCCGGTGACAAGCAGAGTGCCGTGGAGGACCTGCGCCAGGGGCAGCCCACGGCCATGGTGGGCGACGGTGTCAATGATGGCCCGGCGCTGGCATCGGCTGATGTCGGCATTGCCATGGGCGGTATGGGCACGGATATGGCAAGAGATACGTCGGACGTGGTTCTTATGAGTGACAACCTGAGGGCACTGGAGCATTTCTTTGCCTTAGGCCATGCCAGCCTAGCTGTGGTGAGACAGAATATCGCTTTTTCATTGGTTCTTAAGCTTATAGCCCTAGCCCTGATTGTTCCGGGGCTGTTGACGCTGTGGATGGCTGTTGTAGCGGACATGGGAGCTTCCATCCTAGTAGCAGCCAATGGCCTTCGTCTCTGGTCTTTTCGCTCCCGTCATTCACGGGAAGTGTTGGCAGGGGAGCGGGTGCGCCATTGACCAGTCTCCGGCCGCCGCGGTCTCCTGCTCTAAAGAGTGCGCTTCCCGGCTATCCCGGTGCCGAAATCCTAATTTCGAAACAGTGACCCATGGAGAGGG
>PUOC01000270.1 GCA_003551965.1 Clostridiales bacterium
AGCATCTACGGGACAGCTTTCGTGGCACTGACGACACCCAATGCATTTCTCCGAACGCACCTCGGGTAGAAAATTACTGGACCTCACAAGGCCGGAAGCACCCATTCGATGTCCTTGAAGAACTCCACAACAGCAACGGCAGCAGTAACAGATCATCTCAGGACTGCCCAGGAGATTGTCGCAGAGAACAACCAGTTTCAACTCCTGGGCACGATCGAGGTTATCCAGAAGTTCTCGTTCCGAAGCCTCTCGGCCACACCCGTGCCGAATCAAGTACTCGGCAGTTCGTCCCATCGCGGAACAGATGTCTTCCATGGGGTCGCCGGCCAGACACGTTGAACCATTATGCATAGCGATATGCCTGCAGGAGCATGTCTGCAAAGAACCACCGCCGGCGGCCTTAATCAGCGCGGTGGCTCGATCATAGTCCAGCACCTCTGTCTCGACAGACATGCGGAGGACGCGTTCGTACGCCAATGTCCTGAAGGTTGTCGTTGTCCGTTTACCATACTTCTTCGCAACCGCAGGGTTCTGGAAGTAAGCGTTGAACAGTCGCATCATTTCCTTCAAATCTGGGCTTCTCGTCCGCATAAACGTCCAATTTATGAACCCGAGTGCCGGCGCCGCAAGAGTATAATACACGTCACCCTGATATGGAATGTCGTATACCAACCCTTTATTCGCCATTTCAGCCAACATTTCGGTTACAGCGTCCTCCGAACGCTCTACTCTCTTCGCAAGGTCTGCAGCGGAAATAGGCGATAGCGGAAAGCGACTGCCCAATTCGGCCTCGCTGGCCGTGTAGAGCTTCTGCAAAAGCTCCAACAGCGCTGGACCGACGTTGGCTCCAAAAGGATGTTCATCCAACCTTTCAGCCAAGACTTGGTAGATTAGATCGCTGCGGGTTCCCAAGTGTCCCATAAAGTACCACCTCTCTGAAGATACTGACTCACCGGAACTCTTCCTGCCTGCGGCGTTCTGACAACATTGCCGCCAAGAAGCCCCTGCAAGTTGGCTAGCATCATAAACTCCACAAAAGTGATGACGCTTGCGGCATATGTCGGATTATCTGGGTGCAGCTCTATTGGTCGCCATCGGTAATAGAATGCGTTTCCAATATTTCCATAACACTTTATTCGACCGATTGATTGCATTCTCTTGTATTTTTACTTAACTTTTTTAATTGTAAGTAATTTTGCCGGATTTTGCTGGGGTATCCTGCTGATCCGCAAGCAAAACCGAGGAACAAACGACTGCGAACGGGCCCGTGGTCAGGACCACGCGCAGTACGGTTTAGGCTGTCCCGTGCCTGGAAGACAGCACAATCGTGTTCCTCACCTCTTATTTATTGCCTGACGCTTCTGTTGTCCTGGCGTTGGACGTATTGGTGCCTTTTTGCAATGGGACATTGTTGCTGACTGCCTGGGCAGTCATTTTCAATCCAGCTTGGACACCAACAACATCTCCCCCGGAACTCTATCACCAAGACGCTCCGCAAGTCTGACCAACAAATCCCCATCCAACGGATCCCGCGCTGCACTCAAACCGGTCAACTTCGCTAGGCATTCCTCGACTTGCTGATTATAACACTTCTGTTCGAGGAACTTAGCCCAATGCCCCTCCACAGGTGGCTTCCAATGGCCTTCTGTCCTTCTATGCTTCTCGGCTGATTGCCGCCCTGGATGATCTTTCGGTTATGCACGCGTGCGATCCCCATCCATTCTTTCTGAAGATCACTGGCTTCTTATCGTTCCTCGCTATCTCCCCGCGGTACAGTGTTTGCCATCCGAGCCCTAGTGGTTATCCCGAACCATCCACTACACAAACCCTTTGCAACCCGTCTCTGGGAAATCTCGGGATGCGGTGTCCTATCTTCCCCATGGAAGGGTCCTAGCCAGCCGCGATCCTCCGGATTGCTTCAGCCCATACGCTCTGTTGCAGGCATTGATCAACCGCGGATGGTGCATGCCTGCTGCTGCGCCTCAGCCCTCTTCTCAGGATTCTCCTCCACCACTTCATTTGAGACAATACTCGTACAAGTATTGGCTGACAACCTCTTTTTCGTCATAGGAAATGAAGCGAATCTCCTTCTCTCGCCGCTTACGAAACCCTTGACTTTCATAAAACCCAAAATTAGATTCGGCATCGGAGAACAGGTACAGTTTGCTTACATTGCGTCGTTCAAGATACGCTTTAACGGCATGCCAAAGCTGCTTGCCGATGCCCATGCCTTGGGCCGAGTCCGATACTGCCAGAAAGTCCAATGCGCCATTGTACTCGTCTTCGATGCCAGAAATGAGCTCCGCATATGCACCGTGTGTCTTGTGGAAGTATTCGGACAGAATCCGCCTGTCAGACTCTCCTGCTTGCAGCATAGTCACAATGTGTGGAGTCAAGTCTTCCAAGATGTCTTTGCAGCAAGGAGATTCGCCCTTTGCTGACCCGAAGGCCACTCCCACAACTTTGCCGTCCAATAAAGCCACACGCCCAAAGGTGGCCTTATGCAAGACAGGGGCAAAATAGACCGCAACACAAGCATCTATTGTGCCGTCATCTTTTAGAAAACTATCCCAATCCCATACGTCGCGCACGACGCCCCGGATAGCGGATACATCCTCCGACGCGACATCTCGGATCACTATTTCGCTCATGTTGTCCTCCTAACGTAGACTGCGCCCACAATCCGATTGCGTCCAGGCTAGAAAAGGGGCTGGTTCTCGTTTTGATGCCAGTATCGACTGCAAAATCATCAAAAGGAGCGACCAGCACGTGAACCCATTTTTGCATAGACGCCGCAGCCAGGTCAAGGAGCCCTCCCTGCACGCCAATCTCCGTTCGCTTGCGCTATGCTCCAAACCCCCCTCGGCCTCCTCCAGACAAACCCGTTGCCAGGAGTGCCCTGGCCCGTCCGTTGTCTCTCACTGGTAGGGTGACAGGCCTCTTTCAGCCCATCAGCGCAGTAAGCATGCCAGGCGCACCAAAAGAGCCCTACCTGGTACCCCAGGCAGGGCTTTTCAGGGAAGCAGGCCACTAGTCTAAGACAAATTCGGCGGCGCTGCGTCCGGCAATCTGTCCGAAAACAGCTATCTCTGTCAAAGCGTTGCCGCCGACGCGGTTTGTGCCGTGAATGCCTCCGGTCACCTCACCGGCGGCAAACAATCCGGAAATCACCGAATCGCGGCGATCCAACACTTCGGCTTCCGTGTTGATCCGCAGTCCGCCCATGGTATGGTGAAGCAGCGGCTGCCCCAAATCGGCGTAGAACGGCGGTGTGTCAATCTTGGTCTCCAAAGCTTCACGCCCGAATTCAGGATCGTATTCATCCGCCACATACGAGTTGAAATTTTCCACCGTTTCGATGAAGTTCTCTGCCGGCACGTCCATTTTCTCGGCCAGTTCTTCTAGACTGTCGGCTTTCAACGCATCATCACCCGGTGGATAGTCTTCAGCCAATGTCGCATCGGCTACAACCCATGCTTCCTGGCCCTCTTGGTCTAAAACGCCATCGAACATGTGGTCCCGACGGCCGCCCTCATCCACGAAACGCTCACCGTCATGGTTTACGTAGATGACCAATCCCGGCTGTATTATCGTTACGTCTTGAGTCACCGATGCCAGCCCTTGAATATAATCCATTCCCACGGTGGCGGCACCAATATCCTGGGCCATCAAAATACCTTCCGCATCGGCCCCAGCCTGGTTGGTGTCTCCCAGTTCGGGCCCTAGGCGAGGATCGAAGCGCTGCCGCATGTCAGCATCACCAGCGAAGCCGCCCGTGGCCATGACCACAGCTTCAGCGTTGAAGGTCACCTCGTCTCCGTCTTCGTCCTCCGCCCGGATACCGTAGACGTTCCCGGACAAAGGTTCCTCACGAAGAAGTTCGACTGCTTCGGTTTCAAGATAAATCGACACATCCAGCTCTTCGGCGCGACTCGACAGGGCTTCAATGTACGGTTCGCCGCCAGGATCCGTTCCCGTTGTCACCGCACGCGGATAGAGGCCGCCGAAGATCTGAAAGGCATAGTCCTCAAATTCCACACCCAGTTCTTCCCACAGTTCGTAGATGTCCAGAGCGTTTTCTGTTACTACCTCTACCAATTCTGGACAGCCGCGATAGTCACCGGCTTCGAGAGTCTGTTCTTTATGAAGTTCCGGTGAATCGTCGATGTCCATCTCTTCCTGCTGGGGAGTACCGGGGATGTTGGCGCCCCCTCCTGATATCAGGGTGTTTCCACCCAAAAAGGGCATTTTTTCAATGACGGCTACAGATACGCCGGCTTCTGCGGCT
>PUOC01000116.1 GCA_003551965.1 Clostridiales bacterium
CATCCAGCACCACGATTACCAGCCAAGGCTTTATCTCTGTAACTCCAAGGTGGGTCGGCATAAATGATTTGATACTTCTTATTTGGAAATGGTATTTGTCTCATATTTTATAGATTTTCATTTAAGTAAACCTTTGAATATATGTGCAACCACATCAACAGTCCATCCATTACCAAGCATTTGGTATCTACGGGAATTACTGACAGGACTTGTATAATCCTGCGGAACGGTCTGCAACCCTTCAACCTCTATAGGTGATAATTTATCCTTTTTATCTGCACTTTTTAGAGGAACATTGTGCCCTCCTGTCCCCATATTTGCGGTCAAGCATGGGCATACCCCGCTTTTATTTTCCCTGTAATATGTTCGTCTAAATTGAAAGTATTTTTCATTCCAATCTGGTCTTAATGGCAAAGTAGGTATTACTATATTCGTCCAATAAATTCGTGGTCTGTTTTGAGCAACAAATAAGTCACTGTTAATATGAACACCTTTAACTCTAAGCATTTCGTTTATCTCATTTTCCCATTCTTTTTTTCGTGGAATTACATTTTCAAGCATGAAGTATTTAGGCTTACATTCCTTGAGTAAACGAACATACTCAAAGAGCAGTTTCGATTTTTCGCCTTGCAGCCCATTTCCATTTTTCAGACAACTTAACTCTTGACAAGGTGAACCACCTATCAATAAATCAATCTTTGGTAGGTCAACACCTTTCACCTTTGTTACATCTCCTATATGTTTTGTGTTTGGGTAATTGTGTTTAGTTACTTGAATTGCGTATTTGTCAATTTCAGAAGCAAAGTAATTTTCAACTTTGATTCCCGCCCTTTCAAGTGCAATTTGTCCACAACTCATCCCATCAAATAGACTTAATACATTCATTATCTTTCAATTCCTTAATGCTTCCCGTTTTAATACCTTTTCCTCTGAATCGCTTCTCTGCAATTTGAAAATATTTTGGCAACAATTCAATACCTATGAAGTTTCTATAAGTCTTTTTACAAACAATACCAACCGTGCCGCTCCCCATAAAAGGGTCAACTACAGTATCGCCTTCTTGCGTGAACGATTTTACAAAAAACTCTACCAATCCTTCTGGAAATGTGGCAGGGTGTAATTGTTTATCTGAAAATTGATTGCTCACATTGTTTACATTTATCACATTTGATGGTCTTGCTAACTTTAAATTCCGTATGTTAGTGGTGTTCATTCCAGTCATTCCGCTTCCATTTTTAGGGGCACCACATTGCTTTCTATAAGTCCTTGCGATACTTTCTTCTTTCATTGGTGTTCCACAAGCCACAGGGTTAAATGTGATTTCATTTGGTGAGTTTTTTGTAAAGTGGAATATCGGTTCAAACGCATTTTTAAATCTTCCTTTCAAGATTCCTGGAAAAGCATTTTTTGTCCAGCAATATTCCTCTACAAACATAAATCCCGTTTCTCTTTTCAATCTGCATATCAAATCATAAACATACAAGCTTCTTTCGCCTTTGTTAGTATGTGGCTTTATGTTTATGAAAAAACTACCAGTCGGTTTTAAAATTCGCTTTATCTCTGATCCAATCGGTAAAAACCAATCAACATATTTATTTTCATTTGTTCCTCCGTATGTTGCTTTTCTGCGTTCAGCGTAAGGCGGTGATGTAAAAATCATATCAACACTCCCATCAGGAATATCTTTCATCTTCTCCAAGCAATCACCTTGTATCAATTCAATCTTTGGCATCTTTCAACTCCTTAATTAACTTCTCGGTAGCCGGGAGTTTTTCTTTCAGGAGTTTGGACTCACGGAACCTCACACGGGTCCTGGGAGGTACGTCTATGGGCTGGCGGGTGCCGGGCACTACCCCCCGGTAGCCTTTCCGGGGGCGGGTGTGAAAGGACCCCAGCCTCTGGAGTATCACGGGGTCCCCACTGGCTATCCGGTCGGCCATCGCTTCCAGGGTCTTGCCCACAATCTCCGCTATCTCATACTTATACACCGGGGAGTTGGGCATCTTCTTAGCCACATCTTCCGTTATCGTTTTCATCGTTACATACTTCATGACGTTTCCTTTCCATTATCAGGGTCTGTTATGAGGGGAGGGCTGAGCTGCCTGGGCGTTAACGTCCGGGACCTTACCAGGTCGTACACGGCAGCCGGACCCAGCACCTGGACTATTGTTTCAATGTCTTCTTCGGATGCACTGCGTCCGCTGCGGACCACGAAGTCCCCCAATTCCATCGCTGCATCCACGTACCCGTAAATATCCCGCTCGGGACGCCGGGCCTCGGGTTCGGGTATTGAATCACTCATGGTTATTTCCTTTCGATAAAAGGGTTGGGCAGGTGAGAGCCTGGACTGAAGAGCCCGGACTCCCACACTAATGAGAATATGTCATCCGCTATACGATAGCGGGTTAATGCTCCCGAAAGCTCCTCCTTAGTCATCAGCGAGGTATAGCAATACTGATTCATTATGGAGGTGATTTCGGCGGCGCTAACCCGGGACAGGGCTTCCATCCTCGGCACCGTCAACCCTGGATACTGTCCGTCTCCGTTGTCCCCTGCGTGCTTTATCTGATGAATGTAGAGAGCCATCAGCAACCTCCGTCGGTGGGTGGTCAGGGTATCGAGCACGACCCTACGGAGGAGTTCCAGGTCGTCATCGTTCCAGCAATCCCGTTGGCCGGCCAGACAATGCGCATGCCCCAGGTTGGTAAGCTGCTGCAGCAGGCGGGTTCCTATCTCCGCATCCACGGGATTGCCTCGGATAGGGGTGGCCCTGAACTTCGACAGCAGGTAGGCCAGCACGGTAACCTGGCGGGCCTTATCCGCCGGCACCTCCGGTAAGGGGCTGGTGTCGGTTACTCCGTCGAGGACTTCCTCAAGGGCGTTGGTGAATACCTCGGCCAGTGATGCTCGCCACTGTGCCTTGTCGTGGCTCTTGTTCATCACACCCGTCAGAAAGGATAGCTCGGACTCGCAGGACTGGGGGTAGCGGGACATCCTCACCGACAGAAACCTCTCGCCCAGTTGCTGGTTCTCCTCGTTAAAGGCGTCTATGGAGGGCGTGACGGCAGAGAGAAACCCGAAGGTGGCGTGATAACTCCTCAGGCCCGCTCGACCGGAGGGCTTGGCACAGAATCCATCAAATGCGTCCCGGAAGTCCCCAAGTATCTTGGACATCTTCACCGGATTCTCATGTATAAGGGTGGTCATATCCTTACACACCAGCAGCTTGCCGTCCAGCCGGAGTATGAAGGAGGGGTCCTCCCCGTCCTCCGACGAAAACCCACTGAGCAGAGCATTTTCAGTCAGACTGGATATGAACTCACAGAGCCGGTAATCCTTGAGGGGCCTCAGCACCTCCGTCTTAGACCCCCCCGGGGGGCCTATTATCATAAGCCAGACGGGCTCGGGCAGGCGGGGATGCAGGTTGGCCACGCAGGTAGACAGCAGGATACGGGGCACCATCCGGTCGTCCGCCGATAATCCCAGTGCTCCGTCATAAGTCTCCACCACCCGATCCATCGAACTGGTAACGGCTGTTGTAGTGTCGCAGGGGATCTCTATCCGGGATTCCTGATTCATTTATTCTCCGTTAGCTAAAGGTTGAAGTCTCCGGGTCTGGGGGGCACCACCAGCAGGTTGGAGGTGATGGTGGGAAACTCCACGAAGACCCATTGTTTACGCCCTGGTATCCTGCGTATCATCCCGTGAACCTTTAAGGTCCCGGACATTCTTGACGACAGGGGTAGCTGGGTTCTCTGGAAGAACATATCCTGGTCGGCCTGCATTTTGCGGGTCCTTGCTTTGTATGACCCCAGCCAGTCCACCGGCCCGAAGGGGGGAATCTCCCTGTTCTGCCGTATGATGGGCAGCATGTGCCAGCACTGCTCCGGTCTTACCATTGTGAGTATCAGGCACTTGTGGATACCGAAGAACTGACGGCGGTGGGAGGGATTCCACAGGTGAACATAATCATAATACAACCTGATCCTGTGGGCGATATAGTTCCCCTGCTTATAGATGGGAGCTATCGTAGCCTCAAAGAAGTCGGCATTACCGGCCTTGTACTCCTGGGTCAACGCACTAACGCACAACTGGGTAATTGGTTTAGTCACAGGGGGCTCCCTGGGGTTCGGGCAACCGGGGCCCGTACCCAGGTGGGAGCGTACGGGCCTGCCGGTGCGGACAGAAAGTAGGTATTATCGGGTTTAAGTCTTCCCTGAGTCAGGACCTTCGAGTACCTCCGTGATGGCGGTGTTCTTGTAGCCTTTGGGGCTGGTGGAGACTTTTACGTTGACGATGGCCCCCAGGTTATCCCTGAGGATCTGGTCGGCAGTCCTGATGTCGGTAATGGTCTTACCCGCCAGGGCCGAGACGTCCGACTTGAGGAACCCCGGCGCCTTGGTGGAGTAGAACAGACTGAATTGAGACTGGTCTATATCCGGGTCCGAAGCCGACTGGATGGTGGCCGTCAACCTCCACCATGCGAACCGATTGTTCTGGTCGTCTTTTACTCCGGTGACCAAATCTGACAGTACGCAGGTATACTCTCCATCGTCAGGCATCCAGTCATTGAAGACCTTCGCCTGCTTGAACTCCTCAGCCGTATCATTCAGGATGGCCGAGAAGTCCGCATTAGCATTAGTGTTTTCAGGTGTCATAATAATTCTCCTTATAAAATAAAATTAGTTAATCTGCGTTGGACGGCAGGCTGGATTGTTGCTGGACTTCGGCTATGGCTTCTTTGTAGTGGCGTACGAACTCGTCCCACCCGAGGGGGGCGTCGGGTTTCATCGGGTCCGGCAGATGAATCTTGCGGGACATCGTAGGGACGCCCCGGGTCTTGGATTCCTGCCGGGATAACTGACAGCCGCTGGACTGGACGTCCAGATAGACACGGATGACTGATTGTTCCCCGGCCTTGATGGTCTTGCCCCTTACTTCTTTGTATACGGGCTCGGTTTCGTTCTCGGCGTGGATACCCCCGAACAGTTCGCAGTTGCGCACCAGCACCTGAGCAAACGAAGAGTACAGTACGGGCCGAAGCACCGTAACGTCCTTATCATTTATACTCAGGGTCTTCTCGGACATGTGCCCTACGCACACCCAGGAGTAGCCTGCCTTCTCCAGGCGTTCGAGTTGGGACCACGAATACTTCCTGAGGAGATTGTAACCTGCTCCCTTGGTGCCGTAGTCCTGGGTAATGTCCCTGATGGTGCGGCTGTTGTTGGAGTACTGTTCGGCCAGGTCAGTGTTGTTGAGTTCCACCCACTGGTCCACCGTATCAAACACCACCCTGTCGTAGGGGCGGTTGGGACTGCGGGAGTCGGCCACCAGCTTATCGAGTATCTTCTGCTGCTGCTGGGGCTCGCGCACCACTATCCGGTGGGCCCGACTGCGGGGTACGCCCCACGCCCCATCCTCATAATCAAGTATGAGAGTCCGGGGCATCGAAGCCACAAACGTAGTCTTGCCCCCGCCCGGAGGTCCTATCAAAAACATCCGCAGCCTGTCCGCATCAGGGGGGGTGTAGCCGCTGCGGACTCCCAGGCAGGCATAGTCCGACCGTATCCGGCCCTGCTCACTCACTATGTTATCAGCACCCTGAGCCGTCTCCGGCTGCTTCTGTTGGGGCTGGGCGGTTCGGGCACGTTTTACGTCTTTTAGTTGTTGTTCAGTCATGATTGGATTCCTTTCTTTATCCGGAGTCTTCTTCTGTCTGGTAGTCGTAGGCTTCGTTTATCCGGTGGGGCCACGACGCTACCGCACTGCAGCACAGAGGGTAGTAGTCGCACACCCTGTTCCACCGAGTACTGCAGGTCGCACCCGTCAAATCCCGGGGAAACAGGGCAGCTCCTACCTTGAAGGTATTGCAGGGCATAGACGCATAGGCAGCCGCCGTGGTCAGCACCAGCCTGAAGTCCTCGGGCAGGAGGGGTTCGGCGTAGTCGATGTCGAAGCGGCGTACGGCAGAGGTCCCCTTGTCCTGATACCACCGGGATACGCGCTCGATGTAAGCATCAAGGTCCCGGTCCTTACTACAATACTTTATGGCGGGAGTTTGTGCTATGGTCAGTATGAATCCCCTGGGTCCGTCCTGCCACCCGGGGATTTCGTTGTCCTGCATCCACTGCCGGGCAAGCACCCGATACAACCGGCACTGCACCGAATAGTGATACCCCGTAAGGGTGAATTCCACGTCACGGGAGGAGGTCTTGAAGTCTCCCACGTATACGCAGCCGCTCTGCCGGTCCATAATAATCTGGTCCACCGTCCCCTCCACCGGCACCTGCTCACCGTTGAGCTCCAGGGTTGTGGATACGTGTTCCTCCCGGGCCAATACGTCCAGGCGTCCGGACAACGGGTGTTCGTTCCAGAGGACCGCTGCCATCGCACGGGCTTTGCGGTAATTGGTTTCGGTCTCATCTGCCAGGTAGTCGTGCTGGCCCAGCAGGTCGGAGCCTTCGGCTATGGTTTGCCGTATCTGACGCAGTTGGCCGACGAACTCGGCGTCTACTTCGGCTACGCCGGAGGGTCCGGCTTCCATAAGCCGGTGGAACCAGCTTCCAAGTCCGGAGGCTCCGATGTTCATTCCCTTGAACTGCCGGGGCACCAGTCCCTTGAGGTAGCGGAACAAAAATAATCTCGGGCAGTGCATAGCCGCCTTGATGGACGACTGCCGCAACGCCACGTGCGGCTGAGGGGTCCGGGTCTTATTCCTACTTTCTGTGCTCACGGTTAGTCCTTCGTACTAAAGGTTGATATTCTGATTATCCCTTCTATCCTCTATTATCTTTATCATGTGCTGCATCCAGTGCTTATACTGGCCCCGACGCGCCTCATCCCTGCGTCTGGTGCCCAGCCTCTGCTGAGCCTCAGCCTGCTCCTTTGTAACCGGGACGGGGTTAGTCCCGGGTGTCCTGAAGTAGGAGTCCAGTGCACGCTGGGCGCTGCGGTAGGCCCCGTAGTTGTCTATCACCTGCAGGTCAAAGCCGGTGTCTTCTGCAAATTTCTGCACGGCAATACCAATGTCGGCTGCCTGGGCGTCGGGAAACCTCCCCGGCCACAACACCACCACCGGGAGGGACTGGCTCTGTCGGGATTGTTCTTCATTTCTGTCCGTTGCCATGCTTATCCTTTCCGTACTTTCGTTCTGTGTGGGTGGTGAGGACCGGCGTCCGACCCCTGCGGAGGTGGGAGGATGAGGTTATCCGTGGTGTTACCATACGATAGTACCAGGGACGGAGCCGGTCATTCACCGTGTTGTATTAAAGAGCTATGACTCTACTATCTATTCTATCCTGCGGCTGTCCCGTGTCAAGGACTAATTTTATTTTTTCTTCAGAAAAGCGGACGACCGGCAGAATCAACCCCTGAGACTGCCGGTCATAACGTCCGGGACCTTTCCATATAATGCTGCTGATGCCATCAGGTGAAGCATGGCCGTGCCCAGAACTCGACGAGAGGGGACGGTTCTGGGCCTTGCAGACCATATCACGGAGAAATTGTATTTGAAGCAGACGGCTGTTAGTTTTCTCAGCAGGTCCTCCGGGTCCGGCACCAGATCACTGGCACGCATAGACAACAGAGAATTCGGCGTCAGTTCCAGCAACAGGTAGGGCCACGCCGCCTCAGACGCCATGCGCGCGAAACTGCGAGCCTGTCTTTTGCTGTCCTGATAATCGTAAATGTTTTTAGCTAACTCCTCGGCAGAACCCTTGCGCTCTATAAGACAGTGGTGAGGGAATTCTTTGAGTCGGTAGTCAGCGGTGGGCAGTTTAATCTTCTCAGTGGAAACGGAAACAATCTTACGACGTCCGGGCCTGGCCATCTGAGGGTCGAGTTTAAGATTGGCCGGGAACAATAACGGGTACTGCTCCCGGCTATCAACCTGGACGGTAAGACTGTCTGGAATCTTTTTCGTCTCCATATTTTCCATTATACCCCGATGCGTTCCACTGTCAACCCCCGATTTTATTCTTTTATTTCGTTTCCATCAGGGTGGGCTCGGGTGTAGTCACAGAGCAGGGACTTCAGGAGCAGGCAGGCCTCCATTCTCTTTTTGTTCTGCAGGTGCAGCTTCCCGGAGGCGGGGGTTTGCCGCATCCACCGGTCGGAGGCGCTAATAGCCGAGTCCAGCATCTCCTCTGCCACCGTGGGCAGGTCACAACAATACCCCCCACCAGGGCGGGGGTCAGAATCCTTATCAGAGGGGCGGATGAGTTCGTCCCGCAGGATTACGGTGTCGGAGGGTGCAATGACTCCGAGCTTGGCCTTGCCGGAACTCAGGAGGTCCAACAGGAGTACGTGGATGTCGGGTCCGATGTGGAAGCCTTCGTTCCTGCGTCGAGTAAATACCAGCATAATTATTCCTTTCTTTATTTCTGTTCTTTCTCATAGAGTATAGGGACATCCCGCCGCAGCACCCTCCTCAGGTCCTCCATGAGGGGAGGATTACTCAGGTGGACGTCCATTATCTGATCGACCTCGTCGGCTTCGTCGGGGTGCACGTCCACGTAGAGGGCGTCGTGTATCTGCAGGACCACCCGGGATTTAAGGTCCCGGACGTTTAGGTCCCGGACGATAGCGTAGTGGGCTGACTGGAGCAGTTGGGCGGCGATGGTCTGGATAGGGAAGTTAACTATTTCATTGATGTAGGTATCGGCGCTGGATCCCCTGCCGAAGGTGCGTGACCACCCGGTAGGCAGCTCAAGGTAGCCCTGGCGTCGGACGGTGTCGATGAGGGAGTCCTGCCACCGGCGGAACTGACGGTAGCGTCGGTCAAACCTTGCGATGGCCTCGCAGCAGGTGTTGTGGTCCATATCGATACCCATGTTCTGCATTACTGTCTGACGGAACTTGTGGGGGCCTCCTTTATAGACCACCAGGAAGTTCAGGGTCTTTCCCATCTGACGGTAGGTGTCCTGGAAGTCCGGGTGGTCAGGGTCGGCATCCTCAAACACGGTGGATGCCGTAGCCGTATGCCGGTCGACACCCTCCCGATACTCCCGCAGCATTACGGGGTCCCCCGAGAGCAGGGCGGCCCCCCGCAGCTCTATCTGCGACAGGTCATACCCTACCAGGGCGCCGCCCTCGAAGCGACTGCAGAGCAGGGCCTTAACGTCAGCGGGGTAGGTTTGGATGGGCGGGTCCTTGGCTGCAAATCGGCCCTGGATGGTGCCGCCGACGGAGCCGGAGAGTTTGGATTCGTAGGCCGGGTAGGGATACCACGACGGCCACAGAAACCCCAGGCGGGATTGACCGGGACGTCGGATGCGGGGACTGAGTATAGATTTACGACGGTCCTTAGGGCGGACACCCATCAGGACGCCGGTGTAGGAGTCCCGTACCTTGGAGGCCCGATGGTAATCCAGTATCAACCGGACAACCGGACGGTGGGGACTGTCTTCGGGAAGGATAGACAAGAGGTAATTCAGGTTGTCGGCGTTGATGGCTATGTTCCGGGTCTTCTCGGTCAGGGCTATACGGTTCGACTGGAGAAGGCCTGCCCGGGAAAGGTCCCGGACGATATTTGTTATGGCTTCCAACTGGGATTTGCGGGAGCCCTGCCCGGCAAGGATCAGGGAGTGGTCGTCTTTTGCGAGTCGCATCAGGTAGTTGCAGCGTTGGCTGTACTGGGTGTGGAGGGCGCCGGATTCCTGGCGGTTGATGGCTACCCCGGACTGCTCCAGGGTGTAGACGTCCCAGAGGATCTGGTTACGCATCCTGGCGCACAAAGGCGTGAGTTTGGCCGAGGAGTCTCCGTACTTTTTGCGGATCCGGCCCCAGGTGTACTCATACAACCGGTAGGTGACCACGGCATCCGTGCAGTTATACGAGATGAGGTTGGGATCACGGGCGTTGCGCGCGGTGCCGGAGGATCCCGTAACCTCCATCCGATTGTAGTCCGCCAAACCATACAGGGCGGCTAATTCCTTGAGTCCCTTCTCCGGGCGTTGTTCGTAGTAGAGGAAGGAAGCCAGCAGCGTATCGTCCAGGGTGTAGGCTCCGGGCGTGAGCAGGCGGTCCAGGATGCTGTCGTTGTAGGCCAGGTACAACAGGTCGAATTTGAGGTTCTGTCCGATGATGGTGCGGCCGGCGAGGTGGCGGAACCACCGGCGGATGGAGTTGCGGTGGCCGTCCCACCGATAGTAGGAGGTGATTATTTCTCCCTCGGGGTTTTTCCAGGCCAGAGCTACGGACACTACCTGGTGGGGAGGGTCAATGCCGTCTATCAGCCGGGACTTAACGGGGTGGAATACCGATTGGTTAACCTTCCTGAGGATTCCGTAGGTTTCGATGTCCAGGGATACAACGTCCGGGACCTTAGACGGGACAGGGTGATTGAGGTAGGGGCGGATGTCGTCGGTTAAGGAGTCGGGGATCCACTGCCGGGTGATGAAGCGTTGGACCAGGTTGAAGTGGGCCTCGACTGCGTGCAGGCGGGCCGGGTCCCTCAGGAGCATGGCGGGATGGTAGGTGGCAAAGACGGTGGTGTCCGTGTGGGAGGGGCTCAGGCTGCGCCTGGGCTTGAGGTTGTGATGGTAAGACAGGGGCTTGCCCTGGGTAGACAGGGCGGAGTTCAGGGAGGAGGCTCCGGTCACCGAGGTTACGGCGGTTTTGCCGCAGCAGAAGATTATGATGCGGCTGAAGTGCCGGGACAACCAGTCGTAGTCGGCCTGGAGATACCCCCGGCAGGCGTTGACGTTGGAGATGGCGGGTGTTTCGTTCTGGGGTGGACGGCAGCGGCAGGCGTTGGATAAGAAGATGACCGAGTTGGCGGCTGTGGAGAGGGAGGCGTCGAGGAAGCGTTGGAGCAGGGTGCCTGCGGGTCCGACCCAGCAGCAGGCGGCGGAGTCCTCACGTGCCCCCGGTGCTTCGCCTACTATGAGGACTGCGGTGTCCGCCAGTCCCTTGAGTGGAGTCGGGTGGATGCGGGTGGCGATGCCGGGGTTGGCGGCTCCCGAGGAGCTGAGATTGCATAGGGTGCAGTCGGGGTTTTGGTGAAATTGGATGTGCGGCTGCATTGGTTGTTGTCCTTAACAGGATTTCGATTCGGGTTCGACGGTTCTTAATTTCTATTATATGGGGTGGCGGTGAGGATGCAAGCAGAAAGTGGGTTACGAGTGAAAAGTCGCGCCTGAAAAGCTAACAGAGCTGATAGGGCTGTTAGGAAATCCCCTGATAAGAGATAGGAAAAGGGGGGTTTGATTGTGGAGTAAGTGGATATGGAGACACTTGTCGCTCTCGCGCGCGTGCGCGCGTGCGCGTCGCGCGATAATAGGTACAATGTTTACGGGCGCATTAGATACCCATGGGTTGCATGTAGCACGCATTATGTTATAATTAGGCATAAGCGGATGGGCTGTAGTTGCGTGTAAGCCTATGATTAGAGCAAGAGCAGCAGACCCCCCAGGGGGGTGCCCCCAGGCGGGGGCGGAAAGGTAGGTGTACAATGACAAACAGTGAGGTGGCGCAGCGGTTCCTCCGGGGTATACCGGGCCACACTACGACCCTTAGTACGGATGGGCAGACCATCTGGAGCTATGGGGTGGCGATAGCGAGGAAAACCCCGGACGATGCGAGGGTGGAGATGGTAGGGGCCGGCACCTACTACTCCAGGACCACAAGCCGGCACAGGAACATAGTCCGAGGTCTGGCCCAGGCGTCGGGAATAAGTATAGTAGAGGGGTAAGGGCAGCCCCTCACACAATGCCCGGCAGGGCAGGAAAGAGGTAGTACCATGATGGACGTAACTATTATCAGAGCAGACGGGACAGAGGCTACCCGAGAGGTGCCCGAAGGTAGCAGGGTGTCGGACGTATTAGACACCCAGGGCCAGAGTATCCTCCTGAATGACTCGGAGGTAAGGGGCAGGGACCCCGAACTCCGGGACGGGGATACCGTGGAGGTCGTCCGGTCGAAGCAGAAGGGCGGGCATGTAGTATGACGGGACTGACCGTCAAGGTAATGCGCAGGGCGGCCTTCCACAACCGAGTAGGGTTGTGGGGGGCTGCCCTCATTTTATGGGGCCACGGGGCCCCGGAAGGGAGTATTATGCTGTATGTACGGAAACTGGGGCAGGACTCCGAAGACCAGGGGGGCAACAGGCAGGTCCTGAGGATGCGACAGACTCGGGTGTCCAGGATGGGGCACCTGAATTGCGGGGCCGGGCACAGGTATGTCCGGGTGGTGGTCAGGCTCGACCAGGATGGACGGGTGCTGGGGGCCACGACGGATGTTGAGGCCGGGTATGATGAGAGGTACTGGGAGGACCATAAGGACCCCCTGGTGCGAGGTCATATTCGGGAAGTGGACCTGCCGGTGGATATAGTCGGGCGGGTCTGCAGTATTGGAAGGGCCGACCGCCCCGCAGGGTATGATGGGGCAGAGGCGGCCCGTGATGTGAACAGGTGGGGGGTAACCCCCGGAAAGGATGGTACCAATGAGTAGAAGTAGTGGTAGTAACCTGGTGGTGGTGGGATGCGGCGGCGTAACCTACCACGGTATGTCCCGCATGGTAACCTGGATGAATCGGAGGACCTCCGGTCGGGTTACCTTTGTGGATCCCGATACGCTGGAGGGGCGGAATAAGACCCGACAGTGGGGGCTGCAGGAGGGCACCCCCAAGGTGGCTGCGGCCTGTGACCTGGTAAGGCAGTTGGGCCATGAGGCCCAGGGGTTTACGCAGAGGATAGAGGAAGTAAAGGAGCCGGTGGGGTCGAAGTTCCTTACCCACTCCAGGGTGTTAGTGGTGTCGGCGCCGGATAACCACCAGGCCAGGGTGCAGACCCACCGGATATGCTCGTCGTGGGCTGCCGACTACAGGATAGAGGTCGTGGAGATTACGGCGGGTAATGGATTGGACCATGGGTATGCCCTGGGGTGCGTCCATACGTCGGATGGAGTGTGCCGGGGGGATTGGACTCAGACTCACCCGGATATAGTCGAGGGGGCCCAGGCTGAGCGCAGGGCCCAGGGGCGTCCGGTGGCCTGCGGTGAGCTGGATGACGGGGGTCCCGTGCAGAGTGAGGAGAGTAATCACCTCACGGCGGGGTGCCTGTGGAGTCTGGCTGAGCGAATGTGGAAAGGATGGGTGGGGGAGTACCGGTGGGAGACCGACCGGGATGGCGTCCAGAGGGTGTTTACCCGGGATCGCAGCAGTTGTGGTGTGGTCACCAGGGCCGGAGTGCCAGAGGAGGTGACCCAATGAGTAACGGCAATGGAGACTACAGGAATTATCCCCGGGTGGATCTGGGGCAGGGGGTCAGGGCCTGGCTCCTGCCCACCGGGGAGTTGGTCAGGCAGTCGTCGTCCTACGGGGGGTCGGCTGTCGTCCCCGTAACGGAGGATGACCTGAGCCTGTTGCTGACCGGTAACAGGGAGCCCGAGGAGGAGCCGGGCCAGTGGGAGGCTCCGCTGCTGGGTAAGCCTGCCAGGGATTGGAAGGTGCCCAGGAAGTACCTGCGGCAGTGGGCGTCGGTGCTGGCCCGGTTTGACACCGAGGCCCTGGCCATATACGGCAGGCATCGGAGGGATTATCACCGGTGGATGGCCGTGGTCCCGCAGCAGGAGTGTACGGGGGCGTCGGTCGAGGTGGATGACATGGGGCCTGCCATTGAGACCCTGGCGAAAGCGGGGTATCGGCGGGTGGGTACTATACATACGCATCCGGGGGCGGGGACCACCGCATCAGGTACTGACACGGGCGAGATCTGGGATGACTTCGGGGGTATCCATGCCATAGTGGGTAAGACCAGCGGCCAGTGTGCGTGGTATTACAGTATGGCCGGGTATACCTGGGGGTTGTCCCGGGAGAACGTCAGTGGGTGGACCCGGCAGCAGTTATGGAGGGGGGACCCCCCGGCTATCCGGAGGAAGCGGTGGAATATGATGGGTGCTGACGGGGGACGCAGGGTTAAGCACCTGGTAAGGGAAAAGACCATCCGGGCTATTACGACCCCGGTGGGTCAGGGCTCCGGGATTACTCCCGGAAGGAATACCGAGGGGCTCTGCTACGGGATCTCTAAGAAGGCCCTGTTGTGGGGCAGGGGTATCTATGGGGGTTATAACCGGCCCCTGCCTCGGGTGCAGCCTCGGGAAGAGGGGCGGGGGGATTGGAATCTCAACCCTCGGAATATGCACGAGGCGGTCAGGAGGCTGCGACGGGCCTCCCTGGTGTATGCCGCAAATGACTATGCCGCAACTGCTGTGAGGGCCTGGGCGTGCCTGAGGATGGGGATGCAGGAGGTGGCGGCTCTGGTGAAGGATGTGACAGGGGATGATGAGTCCACCGAGGAAGAGGTGGAGGCTGCGTGGGCGCTGGCGCAACTGGCGTGGGTGGCCGATGAACAGATTGGCAGCGGGGTGTGGGACTGGGTGGCCAGCCCCGACAACCCCGGATGGTACGGTAACGGGAATTCGTAACAGGCAGGTATAGTATAGGGGCTAAGGGCCCCGGAAAGGACGGTGCGATATGGACCAGGCGAGTATAGACTACAGGAATGAGATAATCCGGTTGGTGGGACAGAGGGAGTGGGATACTAACGTGGGGTTGCGGAGGGACGTGGCATTCCTCCGGGCTATGAGGGAGCAGGATTGCGTGCTGCCGGCGCTCAGGATGGGCCCGTGGCCGCCGCGGCCGTCCCTGGCGGGCTTCCCGATGCGTATGGCCAGCCAGCTAAAGGAGGCCATCAAGGAGGGTAGGGTGCACGGGATACCGGGGGCTATGCAGCTTCACCCTGAGGACTGGGGGCTGATAAGTGGGGGCGAGCAGGAGAGTGTCAGGTGGGCTACTACCGGACAGGAGGCTCACGATACTATAAGGGAGAGTTATGACCGGATAAGAAGGCAGTGGGGGGGAGAGGATGCCTGGCGACGGCGGGTGGCCCGGAGGGGGTATCACCTTAATCAGAGGGCGGCCCTGGTGAATGTGTGGGCCAACGGCCAGCTGCAGGACCCCAATGACCTGAGGTGGCTGAGCGTCAGGGGGTGGCACCGTGCCGAGGATATACTGATACACTTAGAGGGGCCAGGTGAGGATGATGATGATGGTGTGTACCGCATAGACAGGGAGAGGATGCTGTCTTTGGTGACGGAGGATGAGCTGCAGGGGTGGGACCCCGTTACCGACTTGAGTATAGAGGAGATGGTCCGTTTTGAGAGGGTAGTGAATCACGGTGATGGAGGGGACAGGGCGCGTCGGACACCGCCCCGGGGTCCGGAGGAAGCCCAGGCCCAGACGGAGGAGGAGACGGAGGCGGAGCCCGGAGATGAGGGGGCTCAGGATGTGTTGTGGGATGGGATTGTGGATGTGGACCCCACGGAGGGAGGGAGGCTGAACAATGTGAGTCCGGAGTTCGGGGTTGCTGCCGGGCCGGAGCAGGGGGTGAAGCAGTTGTATCGGGGGCTCGGGAGTGCGTGGGACTTTGAGAGGAGGATTACGGATGTCAGGAGGGCCCTGCTGAATGTCAAGAAGAGGAGGCAGGAGGGGGGATTAAACCACAGGCCGGTAGAGAGGTTCCATCAGGTGGCCGTGATGAGGGTGGGGGCGGGGGCCCTGGCGTATCTTAATCGGGAGGCCCAGGTGATGGAGATGGTGGCCAGTCTGGATAGGACGAGCCTGTGGCCGGCATGCTATCGGCATGTGCTGAGGGTGATTACCTGGAAGACCCTGGGGATGGATACACCCTGTGCGGGAAGGACGGGGGCCCGGGTGTACCGGTGGGTGCCGTATATTCATGACCATGGGGCTACGCTGGTGGTGGATGAGTGGAGTTGGGCGGCTATGGAGCCGTTGTGGAGGAGTGGGGTGTTTCTGTGGCCCCAGCTCACCGAGCAGGGCAGGGTGCAGCATCCAGTGCCTGCATTTAACGGGGGGACGTCGCATCGGTGCCTGGGTCCGGCGGGCGGCTGGCTGCAGAGAAGGGAGAGGGGGTGCCCGTGGATACAGGGCCAGCCCCAGCCCCGGGAGGCCGTGCTGTCTATGGAGACCTACATCAGTTGGGAGGCTACAATGATGGGGTGTATGGGTCTGTGGGTCCCGGGGGTGAGCCAGTTTGCCGTCAGGATGGACAAGGCGCTGGCCCATGCCCGGTATGAGAGATTGAGGGGTGGTATTCCCTGTGGGAATGTAGGGGACTCTATGGCCGTCTCAAGGGCCATAGAGATGGTCCGCAGCCGAATAGGGGTTATTGGGTTCACGCAGGGTAAAGAGGTAGGATACGGCGGGGACACAGGGCGTGCGATGTGGGCCCTGCCGGTGGACCTGGGAGGGGGTATGTGGATATGGGATGCGCTGGAAGGGCAGACGGGACTAACTTCCCACCTGGCCATGAAAGAGTGGAGAGAGGGCGTGGGTCCCCTGCGTAGGGTGCAGTCCGAGATAATCAGGAGGGGGTGGGACCAGATTCCGCCGGTGGGATATAATGTAACGAGGCTCGGGAACGGGGGTTATACGGGATCAGGGCTGGGGGCGTATGAGCGGTGGAAGCTGGCGTGGAGTGATAAGTATGGGGTTGACAGGAACGGGGTGCCCAGGGACCCGAGGGGCTGCACGGACGATGAGTTGGACGGGAGTGCTCTGAGGCGGGAGACCGGGACGGAGCAGGAGTGTCCGGGGCCTGAGAGAAGGATAGAGGATAGGGTGGAGAATGAGAGGCAGGAGCCGGAGGATACGGCTACGACGGCTGTTATAGCCGAAGGTCCCGGACGAGACGATGGGGATGATGGGGATGATGGGGAAGGGGGCAATTGTGGGGCTGAGGATCCTGAGTCCGGAGAGGTGGAGGTGGAGTTGATCGTGTTGTGGCCCGAGGATACGGAGGCGGGGTTTTCACGGTACACTACGGCCAGTAGAGGGATGACGGGTCGGGTGGGTCCGGGTAGTCGGTTGGTAGTCTCCACCTTCCAGGGTTGGTATTGGGTGACGGGGCGCGTCGATGGGGATCCCGACTTTTGGGATGGGGTGTGGCGGCGCAGGGTGAGGGACAGACAGAGAGTCGCGTTGACGACGGGACCGGGGGACCGACTGTCGTTCAGGGGTAGTGGTGGGGTGGCGTATGAGTGTACGAGATGCCAGGGGACACGGTTTGAGCTGTCCGGGTCGAGGTTATGGGTATGCCGGGCGTGTGGGACGCTGGCGTGGACCCAGAGGCTGCGCGTGGACAGGGAGTCTCTGCCCCGGGGGGAAGGGGGCATTTGTGGGGCTGAGGGGAATCTCAGGCAGATGGAGATGTTGTGGCCGTTATTGTATGCCCCGACGGGACGGTATGCCATGCCCCGGGAGGATATGGTGGTCAGGGAAGGTCCCGGGGCCAACCTGATGGCGTACAGGAGCGGGCGGGCCCGGTGGCAGGTGATTGCCCGGGGTGCGTATACTGATATGCAATGGTGGCGCAAGGTGCAGGCGAGACAGTCGGCGGTACTGGAGGAGAGGGCGCAGGAGGGGGAAGAGCTTGTGACGCTGGAGTATGTGGATGGAGGGGGCAGGACGGGGAGGGAGTATCGGTGTGCTGATTGCGAGGACGGCAGGAGATACAGGAGCAGGGATAAGGGCGGGGGAGTCAGAGTGTGGGAGTGTGCTGAGTGCGGCACACCTGCGTGGACCCAGAGATTCTGGGTGAATATGCCGGAGACGGAGGAGGAGATGGAGACGGAGACGGAGGGTCAGGGGGAG
>PUOC01000190.1 GCA_003551965.1 Clostridiales bacterium
CACAGTGCTGAAAATCGGTGCCGAGAAAGAGGCCCTTGCCAATTACCTTATCCACAGCGTTGTGCCGGCCCACATCTTCCCGCAGGGCCAATACACCCTCTTCATTGGCCAATACGGCACAATGCACTCCGCCCGACACCCGGTAGAGTTCAGCGCCCCGAAACATCGTCTGTGCATGCTCTTTCAATCGTGCCAGCGGCAGCCGCAAGGCAGATCGGTTCGGTTCCTGCGCTAAAAACTCTTCCTGGAAGTGACTTCCACTGCCGCAACTGCTGCTGAGCACACGGGATAGCCCATACCGCTCTTGCTTCACATCCGTTCCCGTTGTGACGTAGATCTTCTGGAGATCGTCACAGGCGGCCATGGTATACACTTCGTCCATGGAAGATACAATCCCTCGTGTAAGCAGGTGCCCCAGGGCCAAATCTTTCAGTTCCTGCGGCGTGCACATGAACGTAACGACATTAGTCCCATTGACAAACATTTCCACCGCAGATTCTTCGCAGACTGGCAGGTGCTCGTTGGGCGGGGTTTTCATTGCGCGAACCTCCAGACATCACTGACGGACTTCATTCGTCTTCAATCTCTTCGGCCAGTTTCACCATGGTCCTTGCCCGCACCGGTTTCAGGTAATCCTCGGAAAACAAATACGCAGCACCGGTGGATGCCGTTATGCGCTGTATATCGGCATATTCTTCCTGTCTTTTCATTTGTTCCAGAACATCCGCCAGTTCGTCCTCGGCAAGACGAAAGGGCTCCCGCTGGAAGACCCGGATCGGGGTGGGACGGGGATATGTCTTGGAGTCATTTCGAACTGTATCGGCGATCATCCCCGCCAAGTCGCGGTCTTCCTGCCGTGCCAAAATCGCAGCGTAACCAGGAACCATTGTCTTTGTGCTGAAGAAGTAACGCTCATCCTGGCCGTCAATCCACTGCAGATCGGTCGCTGTTCCCTTCGACGCCAAGGCCTCCAATTCCTTGTTCAGCAGCTCCCGCGACGGAATTTCTGTCTCCTGCAAGAGTTCTGCTGTCTTCGTCAGCTGTCCCTGCTGGGAGCGGGAACGGATCCACTGTACTATTTTCTGATCCCGCGTCTGTTCACGGTTTTGCTTCGGCACTCCGAGACCTCCTCACGACAAAATACAGGGACGGGCCGACGAAACCGCCCGTCCCTTTTTTCTGCCTTACACACTTTCTTCGCCTAGGCCGGCAGAAGTCCTTTCTCCTCCAACTCATCGGCCACGTATCCCAGACCCAGCCGTTCCAGGCTGGCCCGGGTTGGAGCACCGCTGTCAGGGTCCCAGCCAAACTTCTCATACAGCATGGTCTTGGCCAATTCCATATCGTCCCGATCCATTTTTATGGTTCCTTCTTCAAAGGGCTCCATATCCGGATCACGGTCAAAAACGTAGTCGGACATGACATCATGCTCGTTGCGCATGTCCGTGGTACCCATCTGTTTAACAGTCAGAGCACGGTGGAGTGTGAAGATCCGTTCCGCATCCATGTCCAGTTCTTCCTCTGTTTTTTCGATACCGGTAATCAAGGAGAAGAACTTCGCTTCCAAGGCGGTGTCTCCGCGATAATTGCGCTCCTTCAGCGGAGATACATGCAGAGGCCACATCCAGTTGCAGAGCGTCAGCGAATCATGCAGGACATTGCGGATCAGGCTGTATTTGGCAAATACCGCTTTGTACTCATTCATCGGCGTGTAGTCCGCAGGGGGATCCAAGGCGTCCGGAGACCCCCACAGCTCTCCCGCAATTTCGCGCTGCAGTTCAATGGGAAGGCCGCTGCCCGTGTAGTTGACATGGGTATGAAGCTGGGCATCACGGTTGAACATCAGATTGATCAAAGACCCGACTTGGGCTGCGGTTTCACTGCTGTGGTGCTGCGGGAACCCTAACTTCGGGTTCCAAAGCCGCCACTGTTCGGAGGTGTAATAGTCGTCACCGAAATTCCAGCGGCGGGATACCAAATAGGACCCGTCCCCGAGATGGCTGAACTCCCCTTCCTTGGTACAAACGCGGCGGTAGAACTCATGGAGGAAATTCGGGTCTCCTGCCTCCAAGAGGTCCCAGGGAATTTCGTTATACTCCGCTTCCGGGAGCACCTCTTCCAAGATGCCGTTCTCGTAGGCATAGCGGAAGTCACGGGTGATCTGGTTGTAGTTGCACCACAGACCCCAGTCATCGGCCAGGTTGCTGCTGACAACCGTTGCCAACAGCGCTTCCTCCGTTCCCCGTCCTGTACTGCCGTCGCGATAGCCCTTCAGCATAACAGCCCGCGGGAAGGACCAACCGACACAGGTGTTGGATCTGTAGGGGGAAACACCAAACTCCTCAGCCTCGGGCACCTCCAAATGAGACTGACAGCGGATCGGACAGGATTGGCATCCGCCCATGCGGACAGTGGCATCTTCGGCCACATCGCCATGGTCAAATACCGCCTTTTGACAGCGCAGGCCGACGCTGTTCATGTCCTCTGGAGGACATTCCCCGGTCTCCACGGGCGGATCGGCCGCACCCCAGAATAAGCCCGGACGAGCTGTCCAGCGGCTGCGGGCATGGTGATACTCCGCCCAAGGAAGCGGTGTGCTTGGAACCACATGCTGGTTGTTGGAGCCAATAATCGACATGGCATACTCGTCCAGTTCCTTGAGCTGCTGGCCATTGGCCGCTATATACACAGGCAGTGTGCCGCGAATGCCAATGGCCTTGACATTCTTGGATCCCATAACACCGCCGTGGCCGCCGGCAGAATGACTGCCGCCGGTAATAATGATGGATTGGTTCACCATGTTTTCGCCGGCAGGTCCGATACACGCTACGTGCGCTTCGCCGCCCATGACAGTGCATATGTCGGCCGTGGTCTTAAAGGTCCCCTCACCCCAAAGCCGACCGGCGTCTTCCAAAGTCACTTTGTCATTTTCAATGCGAATCCACACCGGACTTGATGCTTTGCCTTCAAGAATAATAGCATCCCACCCGGCAAATTTCATCTCGGCAGCAAAGTGGCCGCCCATATGGCTGTCACCAACAAGATCCTGGTGGGTCGGCATCAGAGACGTAATGTTTGTGCGGCTGCTGCAGGGAATGCCTGTACCCGAAAAGGGGCCCACTCCGAAGATGATTTTGTTCTCCGGATCGTAGGATTTTGTCCCTTCCGGCACCTCATCCCACATAACTTTGTAGCCAATGCCCATGCCGCCAATGAAATCATAGTACTTGGACGTATCTTCTGTGGTGATCTTCTCCGCCGTGAGATCGATCCGGAGCACCTTTCCCGCCCAGCCTTTACTAGTAGCCATATGCACTCTCCTCCCAAAAAATCATACATAGATTTCGGAACACACCATTGAGAAAAGCCAGCTTAAGCCCGGAAATGGCGTCTGTAGGGAAGGGCCGCCGTAACATCCTTCCAAGGAATGATGCTGAGAGAACCTGACGGGCACATCGCTGCACACACGGACTGGCCGTCGCAGAGGAAGCACTTTTTCGCCTTCCCGTCGTCGGGGTCTACCGTAATCACATTCCATGGACATGCCTGGGAACACATCCCGCAGCCAATACAGATATCTTCATTGACAACACGCGTATGCGTCATTTCCTGGGCTTCAATAGCACCCATTGGACAGGCTTCCGCGCAGGGGACAGGATCTTCACACTGCTTGCAGGTATCTGCCACGATGGCATGGTTTCCGTATTGCCCTTTTTCCTCAGCAAAATGGCGGGTCGGCCCTTCCGGACCAAAATTGTAATTCCGTCCCACTTTTACCCGGGAAATGTAGGGATGCACCTTGCCGTCGTTAGCCCATGTACACAGAGCCTCACAGCGGCGGCAGCCGGTACACCGCTCCTGCTCGGATATGAGCAGTCCGGCAGCCGTGGCAAATCCAGTCGCTGTGGCCGAGCCGGTAAACAGCCGCAGAAATGACATCGACACCGCCGCTCCGGCCAAGCTCTGACAGCCCACCTTTAAAAAACTGCGGCGGGTTGTCTGTTTGGCAAAAAAGCTGTTCTGTTTCGTGCCTTGTGACATTAAACAAACCCCCTTCTAAAGTGTTCTCCTCCCCCACCAGTCGCGAAAGCATTCACGAACACTTAAAATTATAGCAAAGTTGTTCACCTCCGGTCAATGTCCTCGGCGGAAAAATTCGGAACAAAGGGAGGAAATTAATATTTAGGAACCGGCTTCTCCGGCCAAACGCAGAAAGACCCCCTGGCCGTGTTAAACGTCCAGCGAGTC
>PUOC01000252.1 GCA_003551965.1 Clostridiales bacterium
CAGGCCCACGGAGGACTGCATAGGGTGCGGTGCCTGTGCCCATGCCTGTCCGGTGGGAACAATATATTTTCACGAACACGGTTTGGAGCGTCAGGTGCGCAGACAGACCTTTAGGCTTCTGCCATGTTCCGGGTGCGGCGAACCATGCAATACCAGTGAAGAACGCATACATCTCTCGGAAGTTTTGGGCATACCCATGGAGGAAGCCAGCCAGTGCCCGATCTGTAAAAGGCGCAGTGTGGGCGGAGGCATGGTGGATATCCAGCGCCGATAGGAGGTGAAAGCAGCAGGAAGGCCGCTCCCGTGGAAGCCAGGAAGCCGGTATATCATCTTAGGAGGTGCAGAAGGAACACCATGGAAAAGATCTTGGTCATTCATCCCGAGAAGTGTGTTGGCTGCGGCAGTTGTGAGTTAGGCTGTTCTTTCAAACAGGAAGAAACGTTCAACCCATCAAAGTCCCGAGTGACTGTCTTGCGTTGGCTGCGGGAAAGCCTGTCCGTGCCGCTTACCTGTCTCCAATGTGATGAACCAGCCTGCGAAAAGGTCTGTATGGTAGGCGCCATCAGTAAGGATGCGAAGTCGGGATTGGTGTCCGTGGACGAAGAGACATGCGTGGGCTGTCGATTATGTGTCAGTGCCTGTCCTTTCGGAGGCATGAACTACGATTTGGAGGCCAAACGTGTCTACAAATGCAATCTCTGTGACGGAGAACCAGAATGTGCAGAACTGTGTCCCACCGACGCCCTGGAATTCCAGCCCGCCAGCGAGTCTCTGGTAAACCGCAAAAAGGATCTGGCCCGCAGATTTACGGAGATCTATAAGGAGTTGATGTAGGGTGTATGCATGGAAAGGCACCATTCTTCGAGTCAATCTCACCAGCGGCGAGATCAAGAAGGAAAAGCTGAGTCCCCAAGATGCCAAGGATTACATTGGGGCACGCGGTCTGGCCAGCAAGATACTGTATGATGAAGTCGATCCGTCAGTGGATCCGCTGGGTCCCGACAATAAGCTGATGTTCGCCACCGGCCCGCTGACGGGCACCTACGCCACCAGCGGGGGACGCTACAATGTGGTGACCAAGGGGCCTCTGACTGGAGCGATTGCTGCATCCAATTCCGGCGGTTATTTCGGGCCGGAACTGAAGTACGCCGGCTATGACCTGGTGATTTTTGAGGGGCGCGCCAAGAAACCTGTCTATCTCCACATATACAATGATGAAGTTGAACTGCGGGATGCCGGTGATCTTTGGGGCAAAGACACCCACGAAACCACGGAGAAGCTGGTGGAACGCCATGGAGAGAATTTCAAGGTTGCCTGTATCGGCCCCGGCGGCGAGCAGCAGGTTTTGTTTGCCAACGTCATCAACGACATGCACCGGGCGGCGGGCCGCAGTGGTGTGGGCGCCGTCATGGGGTCAAAGCAGCTGAAGGCCATTGTGGTGCGGGGAACGACGGGGCTCAAGGTGGCAGATAACCAAGGTTTTACCGACGCGGTCATGAGGGCCCGCAAGGCCATGCAGGAAGATCCGACCACGTCGGAAGGATTGCCGACCTTCGGTACCAATGTACTGGTCAATGTGATCAACCAATCGGGGCTGTTTCCGACGCGGAATTTCCAAGAAAGTTTCTTCCCGGAAGCGGATAAGACCAGCGGTGAAACCATGGCTTCGACACTGCTTGTGCGCAATAAAGGCTGCTTTGCCTGTATTATTGACTGCGGGCGAGTGACGGCCGTGCCTGAAGGTCCGTACAAGGGCGAAGGAGAAGGGCCGGAGTACGAGACGGCCTGGGCCTTTGGGGCCCAATGCGGTGTAGACGATTTGGAGGCCATCAGTAAAGCCAATTATATCTGCAATGAACTGGGTATCGACACAATCACCATGGGCAGTACCATTGCCTGTGCCATGGAACTGTACGAAAAGGGCATTGTGACCGAAGACGATGTGGGCATGGATCTAAGTTTCGGCAATGCGGAAGCCATGGTCAAGATGACAGAGGCCGCGGGACTGCGCCGCGGATTCGGCGACAAGCTGGCCCTTGGCTCCCATCGTTTGGCATCGGAATACGGTGTTCCAGAGCTGTCCATGAGCGTGAAGCGTCTGGAAATGCCGGCCTACGACCCCAGGGGAGCCCAGGGAATGGCACTGGAGTACGCCACATCCAATCGCGGCGGCTGTCATGTGCGGGGATACATGATTTCCCCTGAAATCATGGGCGTTCCGCAGAAACTCGACCCTGATGTGACCGAAGAAAAAGCAGCGTGGCTGAAGACATTCCAAGACCTGACGGCTGCCCTGGACTCCTCGGGCATCTGTTTGTTTACGACCTTTGCCATCGGCGCTGACGAAATCAGTGCCATGCTCTCCAAAGCCACCGGTGTGGAATATTCCACGGAAGCCTTTATGGAAGCTGGCGATCGCATCTATAATCTGGAGCGACTGTTTAACATGGAAGCCGGGTTTACGCATGAAGAAGATACACTTCCCCGCAGGCTTTTGGAGGAGCCGATTTCAGCTGGCCCCGGCAGAGGCAAGGTGGCCCGGCTCGACGAGATGAAGGGCGAATACTATCAGGTGAGGGGATGGGCTGCGGACGGAAAGCCCACGGCCGAGAAGTTGGCCGAGCTGGGTCTGTAGACCATGATCGTACGTTTTTTCGCTGGGTTTCGCAGGATAACCAAGGGTGTCAAAGAGCGCAGTGACATCGAGGCTGAAGATCTGCAGGACCTGCTGAACATTCTCAGTCGCCAATACGGCAGGGCGTTTCGAGATATGGTCTTTGACGGAGATGATCTGAGCCCAGACGTCATTATCCTGGTCAATGGAACCCATGTGAGCCATCTGCAGGGACTCCGCACTCCCTTGAAGCCAGGAGACGTTGTCGCTGTTTTCCGACGGGTGATGGGAGGGTAGAATGCTGACAGGAATGCCAAAGCGCCGGGCACGGTGCCCGGCGCTTGCCCCCGGAGAACAGGGAGGACACAGCGCCCATGGGTCCCTTTCTTCGGGATCAGACCGGGCCGTGGATCGGAGGTGGCCGCCTTGGGACTATTTGAGCGCCAGGACCCCATGTTTCGTGCCGATGAACGGCGGAGACTGCGGGATATGGTCGTTTACATTGCCGGTGCAGGGGGGTTGGGAACCCACCAAGCCCAGGAACTGCAGCGGCTGGGGGCCCGGAAGCTTTATCTGACGGACAGAGATGTCATTGAAGAAAGCAATCTCAACCGGCAAGTACTGTACGGCTATTCGGATTTGGGACGCTCCAAGACTGTGCAGGCCCAACGGGCCCTGCAGCGCTTTCAGCTGCCCACAGCCATTGAAGGGCTTGAGGATACGGTAACGACGGATACAGTCCTCCCTTCTGATGTCGATGTGGTGTTGGATGCCCTGGACAATGCACCGGCACGGTTAGCCTTAGAGGGAGCAGCGCGCAGAGCAGGGGTGCCCTTGGTGCACGGCGCTGTCGGAGGCTGGTACGGACAGATAACATCTATCGTGCCTGACGCCCGCTTTTCTCTGCGGTCGCTCTTGCAACCAGGCCTTTGCGAGTCGGAGAGCAGTGCCGTCCTATCGCCCGTGGTGGCGATTATCGCCTCATTGCAGGTGGTTGAGGCCGTGAAACTGTTCTTGGGGCGGGACGACACATGCGTCGGGCGGCTGCTGGTGGTGGATTTGGAAGCCTGTTCCATGGACAGCGTTCAGTTATAGCGGCTGCAGCCGGCCGCAGAAAAGGAACTGGCTGTTGTTTGGACTCGTGTATGGAAGCGGCTGTGGAAATAGGAAGAGAAGAAAGAATCGACGGCAATGGCGGAGGGGTGCTGACGGTGAAACATGAGCAGCTGCAGATAGGCTCGTTGACAGTGGAAGGCTCGTTTCCTGGTGATACGGATATCTTGACCATGGGAACCCATGGGACGATACGGGAACCCGCCGCCGCCATTGCAGCGAGTATGGCGGATCCCCTGGGCTGTCCGCCTCTGGAAGCAATAGCAGAGCAAAAGCAGCTTTCCAATCCGGACGCTACGGCCGTGGTTGTGATTTCCGACAACACACGGCCTGTGCCTTATAAGGGTGACGCAGGGATTTTATGGCCGATCCTCGACCGGCTTCTCCATGCCGGCGTAGATGCGGGCAACATTACGATTCTCGTGGCTACGGGAACCCACCGCGGCCTGACAGACCCGGAGCTGCGTCAGATGCTGGACCCCCGTGTGTTCCAGCACGGCATCGCTGTGGCCAACCATGACTGCAGGAACCAAGCTGACCTTATGTACTTGGGCGAAACCCGGCGGGGAAGTAGAATTCACATCAACCGACGCTACATGGAAGCAGATATCAAGATCTTGACCGGCCTGGTGGAGAGCCATTTCATGACCGGTGTCTCTGGGGGACGGAAATCGATCTGTCCCGGCTTGATTGGAGAAGAGAGCACATATGTTTTTCATGGAGCTTCCATGCTCGATTCACCGCAGGCTAGAGATCTTCTATTGGATGGAAACCCCTGCCATGAGGAAGCCTTGGAAGTAGCAAGATGGGCGGGTGCGGATTTCATTGTCAACGTTACCCTTGACGGCGACTTTCATCTGACCGGCGTGTACGCAGGGGATTTGGAGCTCGCGCACCGCAGAGCTGCAGAAGCGGTGCAATCCGCGGCCGCCATACCCTTTCAGGGCTCCTATGATATTGTTGTAACCCATGGCGGGCTGGTGGGGATAAATCACTACCAAACCGCCAAGGCTGCCGTGGTTGCCCTGCCGCTGCTTCATTCCCAGTCCCAGATGATTCTCCTGGCGGATAATTCCGATCAGGATCCCATTGGCAGTACCAACTACCGGACTGTCCTGCACCTTCTGACACTGATGGGTGCGGAGCGCTTTGACACTCTGCTTCACTCCCCCGATTGGCCGTTTATACCGGAGCAATGGCAGGTGCAGATGTGGGCCCGGGTGCTTTCCCTGCTTCCGAGCCGGCGGTTTGTCTATTATAGTCCCCAGTTTCAAGCAGAACACTATGCCTTAGTCCCCGGCTGTGACGGCAGCCAGTACATCAACGGAGCAGACGGGCCGCCCCAGGAACGTCTAGCCACTGTGTTGGCAAAAGCGGTCGGACATGCCGTTGACAGAGCGAAAGCGGAAGGCAGCAGCAGGTTGCGGATCGCGGTACTGAAGAACGGGCCCTACGGCATTCCAGTTCCCGGCGAGTCCACTGCATATCCACGGAAGGAAGGTATCCATTGAAACTGCAAACAGAAGCGTACAGAGACAAGGTGCTGGGATGCTGGATGGGTAAGAACATCGGAGGCACATTGGGAGAGCCTTTTGAATGGTATCGCCAGATCAATGATGTCGATTTCTACACCCAAGATTTGCAGGGCGAACCCTTGGCCAATGATGATCTGGACATCCAGCTGCTGTGGCTGATTGCCTTAGAGGAACAGGGTCTAGGTTTGGACAGCCGCCAATTGGCGGAGTACTGGATGCTGTATGTGACACCCCATTGGGCTGAGTACGGCAACGCCAAGATCAATATGCGTGCCGGCATGATGCCGCCCTTGTCCGGGATGATCAACAATGACTATAAACACAGCTGCGGTGCCTTTATCCGCTCCGAAATCTGGGCCTGCCTGTTTCCGGGAGCGCCGTGGTTGGCGGCGAAATATGCCTACGAAGACGCCATCATCGACCACGGCGACGGCGAAGGTGTGTTTGCCGAAATTTTCACCGCTTCCCTGGAAAGCGCAGCCTTTGTGGAAGCGGATCTGAATACATTGATAGCCATCGGCCTATCCTATATTCCCCAGGATTCGGGTGTGGCCCAAGCCGTGAAGTTGGTGCAGGATAGCTACGAGGAAGGAGTTTCCTGGCTGGAAGCTAGGGATCGTTTGCTGACGGAGTACCGCGGGCGCTGCCATTTTGGCCGTGACGATCGCATCTCCGAGCGAGACAAGGAACTGGGGTTTGCATCGGGCCGGCTTGGATGGGATGCTCCTTCCAATATCGGCATTTTGGTCATTGGACTGCTGTGGGGAGACGGCGATTTTGATCAAACACTCTGTACGGCGGTGAACTGCGGCGAAGACACAGACTGTACAGCGGCTACCTTGGGTTCCATCTGGGGCATCATACATGGCATGGAAGCCATTCCTGAGCGCTGGGTAGAGCCGATCGGGCGCAGCATCAAAACAGCGTGCCTCAATCTCGGTGAGCTGGGGCACTATGGCGGCCAGATACCAGCCACAGTGGACGAGTTGACCGATCGAATCGTAGCCATGGCGTCCCAGGCAGCCATGCATTACGAGGGTGAAATGGCCATGGGTGCTCACTCGCTCTACGCTGGCTCCTTCGTCAATCAACTGTACGTCAATTGGGGGCAGCCGGTGTTTCGGTTCGGCTTCTTTGATGTCGCCGTCGAATACAGCGGCGGACCTTATATATCTGCGGGCCAGCCCAAAACTGTGAAGCTGTCAATAGAAAACCGGTATAAAGTGCAGGAAATCATCCAGGTGCGTTGGTACTGTCCCGAGGGCTGGACTGTGTGGCCATCCCCGATTTCTCAGGTGTTTGTGGCCCAAAGGGGCCTACAAGAGCACCGCCGCACCGTGGAGTTTACCATCCAGGCCCATGAAGTTCCCGCGCCGATCAGCCGCTGTGCCATCGAATGCACAGTGCAGGGCAGACACAGTGTGATGCTGGTGCCGCTGGTGTTTCATTACCAGGCAATACCTTCGGCCGGCATGGGGGAGGCTAATGCCTCTGAATTCGGCAGAGAAGATGGATGATGCCCGCTGCAGGCCCGTTTTCCCAGTCAACCTCGGGGTTGCTCGCCGTCTGCTTTGGGATAAACGTTTGAAAATGGAAAGGCGGTGCCGGATCGCAATCGATCCGGCACCGCCTTTTCTATGCGGGCGGCAATAAAGGCTTCGGTGATGCTTTGCTCAGGTGCGGGCCCGCTGGTTGATGGCCGTCTGGTCGTAAGGGTAGGTGACAGGCATGGAGCTGGCCCGGTCGAGCCGTTCCATCTGCTCACCCGTTAAGGCCCATCCAGCTGCGCCGAGATTGCTTTCAAGCTGTTCCATGGTGCGAACACCAATGATCGGTGAGGTGATCGCCTTTTTTTGCAGCAGCCAGTTGATTGCCACTTGGGCAGGAGTCTTGCCCGTCTCTTCCGCGATGGCATGGAGTTCATCCAGTACCTGCCAGGTGTGTTCATTGTTGTAGGCCGTCCAGGATTCGCCCCAGCCTTCCTGTTCTGCCTTCTCAACCCGGGATCCTTCCGGCGGCGAACTCATGCCCCTGCGGAACTTGCCGCTTAACCAGCCCCCTCGCAGCGGACTCCAGGGAATGACGCCGATGCCCTCTTTGTCGCATACCTCCAGCAGTTCATATTCGGTGGCCCTGCAGAGCAAATTGTACTGCGGCTGCAGTGACACAAACCGTTCCCAGCCTTGCGCTTTGCTCATATCGACTGCTTTCTGCAGCTGCCAGCCCTTGAAGTTGCTGGCTCCCAAGTACCGGACATATCCCTGCCGGACCAGATCATTGAGTGTCGATAGGGTTTCTTCCAAGGGCGTTAACGGATCCCAGGCATGGACCTGATACAGATCGATGTAATCGGTCTGCAGCCGTTTCAGGCTTGCCTTGATGCCGTCCATAATATGCTTGCGGCTGGTTCCCAGGTCGTTAGGCCCTTCGCCCATGGGGAAGCGGACCTTTGTAGCCACGATCAGGTCTTCTCTTCCCTGCTTGGCCAGCCAACGGCCCACGATCTCTTCGGAAATACCCCTGGAATACACATCGGCGGTGTCAATGAAGTTACCGCCCGCGTCTACGAAACGATCGAGAATTCGAAAACTGTCTTCTTCGCTGGTTTCCCGTCCGAATGTCATGGCGCCGAGACACAGTTCGCTGACCTTGAGGCCGGTGTTTCCCAATAAACGATAGTTCATGTTTCTACCTCCCAACCTAGAATGGATGATCCAAGCATGGGCCGATACGATTAACATGCTTAATATATTACTTGGCTATAAACCTTTCAAATCCTTCTTCTTCCAATGGGAAGCTATCCAGAGGAGCGCGGTCACTGACCCCATGGGTCCCCTTGCAGGCCGTGTTGGGTGTTTTCGTTTTTGTAACCCAGCTTACAGAACGAGCGGTTGTCCCGTAGTAGACTTAAACCACGGAATCAATTCAGGCTGTTGTCTGAAGACAAACCTAAGGAGGTGGGTTGGCCGTGTGGAAAGGACGATGTCTGTTGCTGGGTGCTGTGTTGGCCTTTGCTGTTCTAAGTGCCGCAGGCATTCTTTCCCAGGAGGTGTCTGCTGACAGTCATGTGCTTGAGGTGCAACTGGACGAATGGACGGTTGGTTTTGACGAACTGGAGTTGGCCGCAGGACGGACGCAGTTTCAGGTGGTAAACAATGGACGGATGCCCCACAATTTTGTAATCGAATGGACGAACGCAGATGGCGAACGGTTGGCATTGGAGACCCCGGTACTGCAGCCGGGCGAGGAGTATAGGCTGATAGTTTCCTTAGCTCCCGGTACCTATCAGGCTCTATGTACCATTTCCGGTCATGCTGATCTAGGAATGTCAGCGCCCATCGTGGTGCAGTAACGGCGAAAGAGCACGAAAAAACTCGAAAGAGGAGATGCACAAAATGAAACGGATGAAGACAACTTTGTTGATCATGACGATAATTGGTCTGCTAACGGCAGGCGTTGTTTCGCAGGCCGCTGCTGCAGGAACGGACGTTTTGTTCACCTACCAGCCCGGCGGAAACATGGGAATGCCTGCTGCAGATGCTTTGCCAATTCGGTTAGGGTTGTTGACGCTGGACCCAGCGGATGAAGGTCCCAAACCCCATGTGGATTATGCATTGCGTGTGACAGACAGCGACGGGCAGGCGGTATTCGCCGGCGGGCCCTTCCACGAACACGAAGGCAGATTCGAAGCCGTCATTGGCCCCTTGCCGGCCGGAACCTACACCGTAGAAGTTAAGGCGGAGCCAACAATGGATACACCGGAAGAACTGCATTTCCCAGCCATCGAGAAGTCCTTCTCCATGGACGTGATGGAGTTTGAGGCCGCTGGCTCGGCCAACCTCGACATTTCCCTTCCGGATGCTCCGGAAGCTGGTGTTGGGACCGAGTTGGTCTTCTCCATTGAGGATGAAGGGGGAAGCCCCATCATTCACACGGACAACATGGTGATCATCACTCGAGATGATACCGTGGTTTACCAGGCGACGAATACCCACATTCATACTCCGCCCTTTGCCATGACTTACACCTTCCCAGAGCCAGGACATTACCACGTCTATTTCACCAGTACACCAACACCGATGCGGGCTTCTGTGGACTTCCCAGTCACAAGTCTGCGTGTGGACGTTGATGTCCAGTAAGATTCGGCGTCACTACAGAAGAGGCAGGGCTCCAAGCCCTGCCTCTTGTCATTTTGCTGTATTCCGCACTTAGGATGTATCGTACCATGCGCTGGCTCGAACCCGGTTTTGGCTCAATGCAGCAAAGAACCAGCCTTCCCTTGGCCGCGTTTTTTTGCGTGTGCCTGCGGTTCTACATTAAAACTCAGGAAAACCCAACTGTTCCCGTGCTTTATCTGCGTTGAGGGCGTAGGCGAAAAGGCGGCGTCGGAGCATTCCGTTTCGTTTGAGTTCACTCATGATGGCTGAGACAGTTTCGCGCGAAGAGCCGACCATGGTGGCCAGATCCCAGTGAGTGAGGCGCATGTCCACAGTTTGCCAGGCTCCTTGGCGGCGGCCGCGCCGTTCGCTTAATCGGATCAAAAGATACAGGATGCGGCTGCGGACGTCGGCTAAAGCGATCCGTTCGCTGAGGTCATAGGTTTCCCTCAGTCGTTCGGAGAGGATGTTCAGGAGTTTCATCGCTAAATTGGGTCTCTGTGCCATGAACGCCTTGAACTCTTCCTGGGCCATGATGCAGAGATAGGTATCTGTCATGGCCTCTGCGTACGTTTCGCTGTCGGTGAGGGCGAAGGTATCGGTCTGACCAAACACATTGCCGTCCACAAGGATATCAGTGGTGAACTGCCGCCCTTCGCTGTTGAGGCGGTAGAGGCGGACCTGCCCTTTCTTCAAAAGAAACAGTGCCTGCAGCGGATGAGAAGGTGACAGGACGACGGTGCCCTTTTTGACCGGACGCATGGTGCTGATGGCATCTACGAGTTTGAGCTCATCCATGGACAGTTCTTCAAAAAGGCTAATTTTCGACAGCAGTGTCACTTTATCCTCCACGGCCGTTGACCTCCCTTCGTGAGAGGAATTCTGCCAGATCTCTTCGCCATAATCAAATAAAATCCTGTTTAAAACACTAATAATTACGAGGTGAAGTTCATGAATTATGCCCAGCTGTATACCATTACGGGGTGCGCGAAGTGCGCTGCGGTGCGCAGAACCCTCGAGCGGAAGGGCATTTGCTTTGACGAAATCGACCTGCTCCAATACCCACAAGAAGCGGCAGCCGTGGCTGCCGCTTTAGGTCAGGTGGTCACTCCTGCACTCTTTTACCGAGGCACATGGTGTTCGCCTTCGCAGTTGCTTGCGTGTGAAAGGTAACGTCAAGGCATAGACGGTGCTCCGATCTCGTCCCCCAGGGACATCGTTGGCACTCCGCCGTCTAGTAGACCGCGATCCGAGAAACAAGCGGCAAGTCTCGGGATTCTTCGATTCGGAGCCTGACAGCGTCCACTGTGCGGGTGGACTGTAAAGGAATGATGCGTTTACGGCCGATGGAAGTACCTGCAGTGAGCGGTAGCCAGCGGCCGTTTTCCTTTATATCCACCTTCCACTGCCGGATTCGTTGTCCCAGGGCGATGTACTCACCGATAACGATCTGCTGTGCAGCTGCGGGGGAAGGGAAAGACAATTGGAGCCAATGTTCGCCGCAGGACTGTTTCGGCATCCAGAACCGGTCGGGGCTGGGGTCACAGATGTTTCGCGGGTAGTGATCCGCTGCGGTACTGCTGGCCGTCGCGGTACTGCGGTACGCAAGATCGCTGGAATAGACGGCATCCAAGGTACGCCGAAACTGTCTTAACACTTCTGCGTCCCGTTCATGAATCAAACCCCTGGGATCCGGAGGCACATTCAACAGAAGATTAGCACCGCGGCCTATGGATCGATAATAGATTTTCAGCAATTGCTGCAGGTTTTTTACCTTGCAGTCTTCACTGCGGTGATAAAACCACCCTGGACGGATGGACACATCGACCTCTGGCGGCACCCATTCCTGTCCATGGATGTGGCCCCGGCCCAGGTCTTCCGCCGGGTCGTAGCCGGGAGGATTGTATCCAGGATAGCGTCCCTCGGTGTCAAATGTATACCACGCCGGGTCGCCGGCTGTTCCCGATTCATTGCCCACCCAGCGGATATCGGGTCCGGTATCGCTGAATATGCACGCATGGGGCTGCAGCTGCCTTACCAAGTCCCAGGTGCCCGGCCAGTCGTAGTAGCTAGAGGCATCGATTTGCCGGGTTTCTCTCGCACCGCCGTAATAGCCGTCGCCGCCGTTGGCTCCGTCGAACCAGACCTCAAAGATGGGGCCGTACTCGGTCAGCAGCTCTTCAAGCTGGTTACGGTAATATGTGATGTATTCTGGAAAACCATAGCGGGGATGGTTGCGGTCCCAGGGAGAAAGGTAGATCCCAAAGAGGAGACCCTGCCGGCGGCATGCGTCCGACACTTCACGCACCAAATCGCCGCGGCCGTTCTTCCAAGGACTGTTCTTGACCGAATGCTCGGTGTAGCGGCTCGGCCATAGACAGAAGCCATCATGGTGTTTGCAGGTCAGGATCAGCCCTTTCATGCCGGCTTCGCTGGCGGTCTCGGCCCATTGGTCGGCGTTCAGCTCCGTGGGATTGAACCAGTCCGGGTGCTCATCACCGTAGCCCCACTCTCTGTCCGTGAAGGTATTGATGGAAAAGTGGATGAATCCATAAAACTCCAGCTTGTGCCAGGCCAACTGCCGCGGGCTGGGAATGGGTCGGCAAGGCGAAGGCTGCCGCGAGTCTTGGTTTTGCACGCCAATGCTCCTTTCTGCTGTTGATCATACAGGGATAGCAGGTCAAAATATGTCTCCAAAGCCGTCTCAGCTGAGGAGACAGACAGCGGCGAGTTAGCCGCCGATGCAGGCAGGGATGCGTTCAAGGAGCATTAGGATCTGCCGGACACCGTCGTAGAAAGGTTCGATCTCCGCGTATTCATCAATGCTGTGCACTCGGTCTCCGACGGTTCCTCCCACGGCCAAAGACGGAATGCCGCGCGCATTGCCGGGGTTGGCATCGGTGGCAGCGTAGCCAATGGAATTGATGGGCTGGCCTAGGGTCTCGAGAACGTCTCGGGCAGCCTGGATCAGCGGGTGGTCGGCACCACCGGGCAGTGCTCCTGCAGGTAAGCTGTTGATGGTTTGCAGATCCAGGGCCAGGCCATGGTTAGCTGCGATTTCGCTGGCCATCGCATGCAGCGTGTTGGTCAGCTGATCCAGCGTGCTTTGGCATGTGGACCGCAGGTCAATTTTCGTCTCGGCTCTTTCGGCGATGGCGTTAGGCACCGTGCCGCCCTGGAAAGTGCCCACGTTCAGCGTAGTTTTTGGATCTCGAGGAATGGCTGTGTTGGTCAATGTATGGACCAATTCTGCCATAGCATGGACAGCGCTGCTGCGTCCATGGTACTGCCAGGCGTGCCCGCCCTGGCCGCTTAGGCACAGCTGCATCCAATTGACGCCGGGACCGCCGAAGGAAATATTCCCCAATGGCCCGTCCACGGCCAAAAGGCAATCGATGGGTTCTGTGCAGTGGTCGAGGAAATACTGCATCCCCTTTAATCCCGTTTCTTCTTCCACCGTGGCAACAAAGGTGATCTTCGCCGGGAAGGACAATTTGAGTGCAGTCAGGGTTTGGACCGCTGACAGTACCGCCGCCGTACCTGCCGTGTTGTCCCGCACTCCCGGCGCATATACCTTCCCGTCCTTGATGGTGGGCTCAAGGGGGACATCCCGCTCGAAGACGGTATCCATGTGCGGTGCCACAACAATATGGGGGCCGCTCCCGAGATTGGGCCAGGTTCCCACGACATTGCCCTTGCCGTCAATGTGGGTATTGTGCAAACCGGCTTCGGCAAAACAGTTCCGGACAAACGCCGCCCGTTCCTGTTCCTGTCCGGATGTACCGGGAATCTTCGTTAAGTCCATCCATTGTTCAAATAGACGTTCGCGATGGCCGTCCAGGTATTCGTTGATAGGGGTATCCACAATGATCTTCCTCCTTTATGGGCGTTCCGGCCCTGAGCATGATGCTTAGGCTGCTGTTCTGCAGCAGGCGGTACACAAATAATGTTTGGTAACAGGAATAGGCGGCGGCGATGTGGAAATGGCAAAGGGATTGCTGTATATTTCCGGTTTCGTGCAGTGGTGGATGATTTCGGCAGAGTGCCTTCCGTTTCCTTTGGACTCGACGGGAAAGCCTGCTGGCAGAGGGTGATTCTTCTGCCAAATAGGGCTGAGTACAGACTTCTGCTATGGCAGACACTGCTCCAACGCAGCATGAAGGAGGTTATCGTGTGAAGAAAGCACTGATTGTGCGCGGTGGATGGGAAGGGCATGAGCCACTGAAAGTGTCTCAATTGTTCACAGACATCCTGCAAGAGAACGGCTTTGAAGTGGAGATCTCAGAGACATTAGACGCATTCCTCGACCAAGATAAACTAGAGCAGCTGGATCTTATCATTCCCCACTACACGATGTCCAAGATCACCAATGAACAGGCCCAGCCGGTTGCCAATGCCGTAGCCAGCGGTGTGGGCCTGGCCGGAATCCACGGCGGCATGTGTGACGCCTTTCGGGACCATGTGGGCTGGCAGTTTCTCACCGGCAGCCAATGGGTGGCCCATCCGGGGAACGATGGTGTGGAGCATGAGGTAGAAATCAAGGCCACATCCAGCCCCATCACCGAAGGCATTGGCAACTTTACGGTTAAGACTGAACACTACTACTTACACGTGGATCCGGTGGTGGAGGTGCTGGCGACGACCCGCTTTCCCCTGATTGACGGTCCCCATGCTGCCAATGGGCCCGTTGACATGCCGGTTGTATATACCAAGCGCTGGGGCAAGGGTCGAATCTTTTACTGTTCCTTAGGACATCACGCCGATGTTCTGGAAGTCGAACCACCGAGGACGATTATGGGGCGCGGTTTTGTATGGGCCGCTGCCGGAAAACATGCAGAATAGGAGGAGTTGTATGGAACCTGTAAAGGTGGGCATTGTCGGCTGCGGCAATATCAGCCCGATTTATCTGACCAACTGCACGAAATCACGGGCCTTGGAAGTGGTGGCTGTAGCGGACTTGATTGAAGAGCGGATGCAAACCAAAGCGAAGGACTTCAATATCCCCCATGTATACGAAACGGCGGATCTGATGGCGGATCCCAGCATTGAAATGGTGATCAACCTCACCCAGCCGGAAAACCATGCCGGCGTCAATATGCAGGCGCTCAACGCCGGCAAGCATGTGCACGTGGAAAAGCCGCTGTCGGTATCCAAGGAGGACGGCATGGCGGCCGTGAAATTGGCTGAGGCAAAAGGCCTTCGCTTAGGGGGTGCACCCGACACTTTCTTAGGTGCAGGCTACCAAACTTGCCGCAAGCTGATTGACGACGGTTGGATTGGGACACCGGTGGCCGCCGTGGCCTTCATGCTCAACCATGGACATGAAAGCTGGCATCCCGACCCTGAATTTTACTATCAAATTGGCGGCGGCCCCATGTTTGATATGGGCCCGTACTACTTAACGGCGCTGATTCACTTGCTCGGGCCGATAAAGAGAGTGTCCGGATCGGCACAGGTTTCCTTCCCCCAGCGTACGATTACCAGCGAGAAAAAATACGGCAAGGTCATTGATGTAGAAGTTCCGACCCACATAGCCGGCGTCATGGATTTCGAGAGCGGTGCCGTGGGTACCATCATCACCAGCTTCGATGTCTGGGCGGCCGAAGTACCCTTTATTGAAATCTACGGCAGTCACGGCACGCTGAGCTGTCCGGATCCTAACACATTCGGCGGCCCTGTGCGGGTGAAGCGGGCCGGGCAGGACCATTGGCAGGAAGTGCCATTGATGTTCGGACACGCCGAAAACTCCCGTGGGCTTGGCCCGGAAGACATGGCCTATGCCATTCGCGAAGGACGCAAACATCGCGCCCACAGCGAGATGACCTATCATGTTCTCGATACTATGCACGGGTTTCATCATGCTTCCAGGGATGGGCGTTACTATGAACTTAACAGTACCTGCCAGCGTCCCGAACCATTTCCCTTGAATACGGGCGCAGCCGAATAGATTGCGTTTCTCCCTTGCCACTGGGCGTCTGCCCGGTGGTTTTTTGCGACCACTTCTCTTTTTGCAGGAGGTAAGCGGCCAGCCTGTTCTTTGCGTCAGCGTCAGTCTCATCCCAGCATCCTCCCGATAAAGCAGTGCACTGGATATCCCAGGCGGTGCTGCATGGGGCCTACTTACTCTTGGTGAACGCCGGCCCGGCATTGACCGCCTTACTGTCTTCCTTCACCTGTTCGGTGCTGTGATGCTGTGATTACAACTTGACAGAGAGTTGCCCACTGTTCTATACTGAGCGTATAAAACGTCATTTGGCGAAATGTCGAATTAAAAGGCGGAGGGATCGGGATGACCATCAAAAAGGCTGTTCAAACCAGATATGGACAGCTTATATCCCAGCGTTTTTCATGCTGCTGTCCTGGCGAACAAGGGCAGCGAACCAAGGATATTCCCAGCTACGGAGTGGGAAATCCGGCGGCACGGGCTGCTTTGGAACCGGGTGAACGGGTCCTGGATATCGGCTCAGGGGCCGGCGGTGACTGCCTCAAGGCGGCAGAACAAGTGGGTCCGACGGGCGAAGTGGTCGGACTAGACATGACCGACGAGATGCTCGCAGCAGCCCGGCAGAATGCAGATACCCAAGGGGTGCAAAACGTCCGTTTTGTCAAGGGAGATGCCGAATCCATGCCTTTGGAGGATAGCTGCTTCGACGTGGTTCTCAGTGACTGTGTCATCAATCTCGCAGCAGATAAGCAGTCCGTGTTTGAGGAAATCAACCGGGTATTGAAGCCGGGCGGCCGCATGGTGATAAGCGATGTGGTCACCGATAAACCGTTTTCCGAAGAAGCGCAGTCCGATGAAGAACTGTGGTGCGGCTGCATTTCCGGATCCCTAGTGGAATCCGACTATCTGGACTTGATGCAGCAGGCCGGTCTCGTCCAAGTAGAGATTCTGGATAGACGAGACGGGGGCAAGCAAGGGGACAATCAAATTATCCATGGTACCTACCGCGCCTTCAAGGCGTGAGCACTGTTGAACGAGAAACTCTCAGCTGCAAGTGCTTCCAGATATGGGATACGGAGGTGAGCTACATGAAGGAAACATTGGCTGTGGCCAAAGCGCTGGCCGACGAAAATCGGCTGCGCATTATTATGATGGTTAAAGACAAAGAGGTTTGCGTCTGCCAGATTGTTGAGGTTCTGGGAAACGCAACGTCCACCGTTTCCAAGCATCTTTCTATACTGAAGAATGCCGGGCTGCTGGAAAGCTATAAGCAGGGACGATGGATCTACTACCAGCTGCCGGTGCACCCGAGTCCCACTGTATCCAAGGCTTTGAACTGGGTCATGGATAGTCTGGAAGACAGTGCTGCGGTCGAGAAGGACCGCGAACACAGTACCATCGTCTGCAGCCAGGACCCCGAGACGTTGACCAGGCTGCAGCGGGCTCGGTGACGGGCGGTAGTAGCGATATTGGAGACTGTGAATGCTGCACAGACAGAGGAGGAGCGAAATGCAGGAAAAAACCAGTGTTATGTTTTTGTGTACAGGCAACTCCTGCCGCAGTCAAATGGCGGAAGGACTAGCCAAGCACATCGGCGGGGATAGGTTGGAAGTGTACAGTGCGGGTTTGGAGGCCCATGGGCTGAATCCAAGGGCCGTCAAGGTTATGGCGGAGATTGGCATTGACATTTCAAAGAATACGTCGAATACCATTGATCCCCAGAAACTCAATAAGATGGATTACGCCATTACTCTCTGCGGCGATGCCGATGAACGCTGTCCGCTCACTCCTCCCACCGTAAGTCGTCTGCACTGGCCCTTTCCCGATCCGGCCAAAACAGAGGGCAGTGAAGAAGAAATTCTGGAGCAGTTCAGACAGGTGCGGGACGCCATACGCGACCGTCTCAAGACGTTTATCAACGAGGAACTGTAAATGGTGGGCGTGAATCTTACTTCGGCGGCCCTCGACTATGTGCGCCGTCACGGAGGTCATATCATGCTGATGGACGGGTATCGGTCTGGATGCTGCGGTGGGCGGATGCGTGTGCCTGCACTAGCGGCTGAACAGCCAAAGGATGCCAGCCAGTATTCGTCGTTTGAGATAGATGGCTGTACAGTGTGGGTCCCAAGTACTTGGACGTCTGGTCGTATGGAAATCGACCTGGCGAGGCTTTGGCGCTTTAGGAAGTTGGTCATACAGTCCATAGAAATACACCAGGCGGGAGGAATCAGTGTTGCATAA
>PUOC01000095.1 GCA_003551965.1 Clostridiales bacterium
CCTGCCGCACTATAGCCGGTCATGCCTCCGGCCACGTTCAAGACATGTTTGAATCCATGGGATTTCAGAATACTGCTGCCGAGGCTGGAACGATTTCCAGAACTGCAGACAACAACCACCGGGCGCTCTGGATCTAACTCACCGCTGCGCGTCCGCAGATCGGCCACGGGAATATTGACAGCACCAGCAACGTGGTTGTCTTGGTATTCTAAGGGCGCTCGGACGTCGAGCAGGGTAAAGCCGTCATTGCCTTCGATTTTAGCCTGCAGATCTTCTGCGGAGAGCTGGTGGATGGAGTTGGTTTTGCGTCCGGATACTGCCCACTGGCTGATGCCGCCCTCCAGATAGCCAACGATGCGATCAACGCCGGTGCGGCGCGCCCATGTAACGGCCTCTTCGGCCTTCTGATAGCTATCGGCGACCAGCAAGATATCTTTGTCGATGGGCAGGACCCAGCCGGCAAAGGTAGGGAAGTTGCCGTTCAGGTCCAGATGCCATGAGCCGGGGATATGCTGGCCGCAGAATGCCAGATAGCTGCGGGTATCCAAAACCATGGTGCCGGGATCGTTCGCTTTCTCTTGAAACTCCGGGGCGGACAATTCCTTGAGTGGCGGCAGCTGCCGCAGTTTTGTAGGCCCTTGCCGGTTAATGTCGCTGCAGCGACTGAAGTGGTCCGGTGCCGGAGGCATATTTTCTGTCAGGGAACGGATAAATGTTTCTTTGTCTTTCGTCTGCAGAGCTTGGTTGAAATTGCGTTCGTAGCCGATGGTAGACCGCCACTTTGCTCCCATGGCTCGTCCGCACAGGGAACCGGCCCCGTGGGCTGGATATACCTCGCAATAATCGGGCAGCTGCAGCAGTTTTTCATGGAGAGAATCGAAGAGTTTGCCGGCCAGTTCCTGGGCTTGATCGGGGAACAGATCGGGCCGTCCTACATCACCGACAAATAGGGTATCGCCCACAAAGACTCCCACCGGACTCTCTGAACGGGCAGTATCCGAGACAACGAGACTTAAATGCTCCGGAGTATGCCCGGGGGTTTCTAGAACTTTGATGCGCATGTCCTCGATCTCCACCACATCACCCTCGGAAAGCCCGTGGTGCTCAAAGGTGCACTGTGCCGACTTCGCCACGTAAATTTCGGCGCCCGTTTTTTCGGCCAGGTCCATATGGCCGGAGATAAAGTCGGCGTGGAGATGCGTGTGCAGAATATGCGTAATTCGGACCCCCAAGGAACGGGCTTCCTTGATGTAATGCTCCACATCCCGCTGGGGATCAATGACTGCACAGATATCTTCTCCTGCTAGGATATAGGAACTGTGGGCAATCTTCTCTGTGAAAAAGTGTTTTAAAAGCATGGTTGCTCCTTTCATTCTGTGCCGGTAGGCTGAAACCCGCAGGCAGGTGCGGCGCCGGTGCGTCGATGAACAATGCGGCAGAGAACCCTTACATAACATAAAGGATATCATTACCGTTTGAGCTGTACACTTCGCCGCTGCAATGCCTTCTCCTTCCAACACACGGCAAGAATCCATGGCGCGGCTGCCCGGCATGGGACGAAACAAAGGAAAAACCCCGTCCCATGAAAGGGCGGGGTATTCAACCATGGATGGTTTGTGCACATTTGTCAGGCCACAGTCTTCGAGGGTGCCTGCTTTTGGACCGTAAGTGTACAGGCTTCTTCATCGGCTGCACCGGTTTTTCTATCCTGTGCATCCAGCCAGAATACCGCTCCGAGAAGAAGGAATGCGAAAACATAGCCGACTAGCAGCGCATTGCCGCCGAACACCTGCGTCAGAGTCAGATCTCCGAAATTGAGAGAGTCTATCATCAAAGGCCGCATGGGCTCATAGACCAAAGCATAGACAAACGAACCGCTCAGTGCCCCGGCCATGAGATAGAACACGTCTTTCTTGCCTCCTCCCAAGGCGGCCAGGGCTGTTCCCGGGCAGAGGCCGGCCAAGGCGAATCCCAATCCGAAGATGGCACCGCCGACAACAACACCGCCAATATACAGGGTTCTCGCTCCTAAAGCGATTCCGCCCATGGCCTGAATCGGATAGAGCAGCAAAATCCCTACAGCAATGGCCGTGGCCATCACTTTTACAGCCTTTAAGTTCTTCAAATTCAGGGCATTGAAAAGGCAGGCACACTGGGCCACTCCTATTCGCTGCAGTACGTAGCCGAAGGCAATTCCCGTTACTAGACCAAGCACAAGTACGTTCATATTAATACCATCCCTTCCTGGCAAAGTATCTGGCGGCCGGTATCCCGGTGCCAAAGACAACGGCTCCGAATATCAAGCTGGAGACGGAAAGCTGCGTGATGCCGGTGATCACATGACCGCTGGTACACCCGCCGGCTAACCGGGCTCCGAAGAGAATCAGGAATCCACCGGCAAAGAGCATCACCTTCCGCAGGGTTGACGGTGCCGGTTCCGAACCCATGGACAGACCCATGATTTTTGCGCCAATAAAACCACCCACCGCAATTCCGATGACTAGCATCAACTGCCAATTAACAATGGGCTCCACCCGCTGGAAGTAGGCATTATTGGCCACGAAATCCGGGACCAAGGGATTTAAGGCTAAAGCGACAGCCCGCGGATAGGATGTGCTGGTCCCCAAGCCGCTGTGGGTCAAAAAAGCAAAGGCACTAATCAAACCGAGGGCGATACCGCCCTGCCACCAAGTCCAATAGGGTTTTTTCATAGTAACGCCTCCTTTTAGCGATAGTATACCCCAGTAGGGTATAATTGTCAACCATGTATCCGATAAATGCAGCAAAAAGTGGAATAGGTGGTCCCTATGGCTTTCTGGGACGCGGCAGGCACCCGGACGGAGCCGGGTGCCTGCGGAAAGCTGATGGCAGTAATACCCAAGGAACCTGTCGAAGATCTGGACGGTCAGCGGCCCTGATAGGACAGAAACGCTTCCACCAACTTGTCTTTGGCGGGGTGGGTATAGACTGTCCCGTACTGCAGTCCCGTAATCATGAGAAATTCGTTGACCACCACATCCATTTCCATGTGCATCGCTGCGGACCGAAAACGGCCTGAAGACCGGGCTTCGACCAAACTGTCGATGATGTCCGGATCGGCCCTATCCGGGTCAAAGATATACAACTCCACTTGCTCACCCTCGATTTCGGCACTGATTCCGTCTGCAGCCCCGACCATGTCGTACCACATATCGTGATAGGAGCCAACATCGAGACCACTTGCGCGCAGATGATCGAGAATGTTCTCCAATTCCTGGCGGTGGAGCATCCAGCGCGGTACTTCGATCTCCGGAGCGGCGGCACTCGCCTGGTACTCCACTAACTGGATCTGTACAAAGTGGCCTTGAGTCCCCTGTTCATCCTCGGCAATTTCGCCCATGCTGGCCATCAGAGGCAGCGGCAGTTCAGGGTCAATGCACACTTCCAGCAGGTAATGTCCGGGCTCTTCACCCAAACGTACCACATAGCCTTCTACATCGCCATAGGTGCGCTCTTCCGGAACGGAGATGAACATTTCGGTTCCATAGGGCGTCTCTGCATACTCTTCCCGGCCCACATACAGTTCCTCGGTATGCAGAGGCAGGAACATCCAGGCAGCACTGAACAAGTATTGGATGATCTCGCGCGTGTCTCCTTCGGTGTCATGCCTTAAGGCATGGCCGACGTTGTCGGCGATGTGCTCTGGCTGCCCGAGTTCACCGCGGGCCAGTGTGCGAAAGGATTCCCCGTCCATGCCACCGCCAGCAAGGCGGAGTTCCAACTGCCCTTGGTCTGTCACGACTGCCCAAATGGAAACGTCTCCTGTTTTAATGGTTCCTGCTTCATTGATCTCCATGGTGTAGGAGAACATTTGTCCAGGTTCAAACTGCAGGCTTCCACCGAAATCCAAGAAATCATCAAAGAACGCCAGAGCATTTGAGCCCACGCCCGCACTCACCAACAGCAAGCTGACTAAAGTGCCGATGACCAGCTGTTTTTTCATGGAAACGCCTCCATTCTCTGCAATGAATGCCGTCTGTCATATCAACGTGTTTTCCTTACCGCGGAACCATGGATGATCATCCATGGCCCATTGTTTCGATGCTGAACAGCGAAATCCTTCTATTGGGAAACTTGGCAATAAATAAAAAACCGATGATCGCAATCCAACCCATGGATGAATACTTCGGCCGCGGAAGCATGTAACGATGGAAGCCGCCCAAGC
>PUOC01000224.1 GCA_003551965.1 Clostridiales bacterium
GATGCCGTGGCCGCATCTCTCCAGCCCCTGGAACTGGCAGGGATATCCGTGGGCGAGCGTTTGGGCTATCCGCAGGGGGCCCGTCCCTTGGCCGGTGCCGCCTCTTATATGCCGTGGGCAATGACCGAAGACTATCGCCAGCTGCAGTGGGACCGCAGCGAAGGCCTGTCTGTACTGCAGAGACTGCGCACCGCCCGGTATATTCTGGAGAGGCCCCTGGTAGAGCCGTCGGCTTCCCGCGGCGGCCCAGGAACGGATGCCGAAGCGGAGCGGTATCTGCGAGCTGCATTGGATCTCGGTCCGATGATCATCTTGCTGCAGATGCTCTTGTTCTCCGCCGTGGCCATACAGGCCCTGTATATGCTCACCAGTATTTCGGCCGGTGCCAAGATGATCCGCGGCACCATGGGCCCGCTGGTGGCCTTGGCGGAGAAAGCCCAAAGCCTCTCTGAGGGATCCCATCAGCAGCCCTATACAGCTGACGAAATGGAAGCACTGGCCGGAAAGCTAGAAAACATCAATGCCGCCAGGCTTGACACCCGCATCGAAGTGGATGCAGCCCAGGATGATCTGCGCTCGGTGGCCACAGCGATCAATGGAATGCTTGAGCGCATCCATGCCTCCTATCGGGCCCAGGCGCGCTTTGTGTCCGACGCATCCCATGAACTGCGGACACCGATATCGGCCATACAGGGCTATGCCAATTTGCTCGACCGCTGGGGAAAACACGATCCTAAGGCACTGGAGGAGTCCATTGCAGCGATCAAGTCGGAAGCGGCGCATATGAAAGACCTGGTGGAGCAGCTGCTCTTCTTGGCCCGGGGAGACAATCATACACTGCCGCTGCAGCGGCAGTCCATGGATCTAGGGCAATTAGCGGAGGTGGTATTCAAGGAGAGCTGCATGATCGACGAAGGCCATTTGTGGCAGAGTGACTGCCAATCGGTCATGATATTCGCCGATCCCGGACTTATCAAACAAGCACTGCGCATCCTAGTGGACAATGCGATCAAGTATACCCCGGCGGACGGCCGGATCCAGATCCGCGTCTTTGAGCAGGACGGACGGGCATACGCCTCGGTCCAAGACGAAGGAATCGGAATCCGTGCCGATGCGGTTCCTCGGATCTTTGACCGCTTTTACCGCGCCGACGAATCTAGAGCCCGGGCCACGGGGGGCACCGGATTGGGGCTTTCCATTGCCAAATGGGTCGTAGATCGTCACGGCGGGCGCCTCGAGGTGCTGAGCCGGGAAGGGATCGGCACACGCATGTCCATGGTGCTGCCCATGGAACGGCGGCAAAAATCGGGTTCCTGACGTTGACATGCGGAGCCGCGTGTTCGTGTTGTCGCGGCGCGGCTCCGGGTGAGAAGGACTGTACAGCACACACAATCTGCAGATGGGAGAGAGGCTGTTGAGAAAACTTGTGATGGCGGCGGCTCTGGTGCTGTTGACGGCATTTGTTGGGCCGGCTTCAGCCGCACCGCAGTATGCCCTTTGGATTGATCTGCCGGCGAACGCCAAATACCTCACTGACCAAGAGGCAGTGGATCAGGTGATGGCCAAGGCCCGCCGGGCGAATATCGACACCGTTATTCTGGACGTGAAGGCATATACGGGCTATGTGGGATTTGCAAGCGAGCAGGCGCCTCACATCGCCCACACGCGCGTGTTTAATCACAGGGGGGCTGCGGAGGGCTTCGATCTCCTGGCGGCATTTCTTAAGGCTGCCGAAGATTGCCGGGTCTACGCGTCCATTAACGTTTTCTCCGAGGCGAATGTTCCCATGCGGGACGGGCCGCTGTTTTCTGACCCGCGCATGCAGGGGTGGGAATCGGTTTATCTGCAGGGGGGCCTGCTGGCTAAAACAGAATCCGGGCGCGAACTTTTCATCCATCGTTGGAACGAGCCGCGTTCAGATGACGAGATCGTACTCTATTCCCGCCAGAGCGGCCAGGCTGAACGTACACCGACCAATCCCTGGGGTGCAGAGGCCGTCGTGGTCAATGGGAAGGTGCAGTCGATTGTGGACCGGACAGCCGATCAGGACGTGCCCGCCCCGATGATTCCGGACAATGGCTTCATACTGTCCGGCGTGGGGGAAGGTCGCCAAGAGCTTCTGCAGCTGGAAATTGGAGAGAAGGTCACCGTCGATTACGATTATCCGGGACGACTGCTGCCGTCCACAGAAAGCAGCCATTTCACGGGATTTGTCAATCCGATCCTGCCCGAGGTGCAGGAGCATGTATTGGACATGCTGGCGGAAATCCTCGCCTACGATGTTGACGGCATTGTATTGGATCGTGCCCGCTATGCCAACGTTCTGGCAGACTTCTCGCCTTACAGCCGCGAGCAGTTTGAGCGCTTCTTAGGACGTCCCGTGGCCAACTGGCCCCAAGACATTTTGTTCGAGCGCACCCGCTCCGGCGGCAGTGAAGTGGTGTATGGCCCGCTGGCATCCCAATGGTTTTTATGGCGTGCGCAGAATATCTACAGTTTCGTCGAACGGGTGGCAGAGGCTGCGGCCGCGGCCGGACGGGAGCTTGGGGTCTACGTCGGTTCCTGGTATAACCACTACTATGCGGAAGGGGTCAACTGGGGCCGCCGGGGATTTCAGCCGGACTACCACTGGGCGGACCCGGGATATGACGAGACTGGATATGCCGACCTCGTGGACTTCTTGATGGCTGGAGCCTACTACTATGAAGTGGAAATTGCCGAGGCGGAGCGTGCCGGCCGCGATGATTGGCAGAGTGTGGAAGGGTCGTTGGATCTTGTGGAGATGGCTGTGGGCGACGCCTCCCATACCATGGGCAGCCTCTATCTCTTGGACTACCGCGGTGATGTGGAGCAGTTTAAAAAGGCCGTGGGCAAAATCCAAGACAGGGACATGGGTGTGATGTTTTTCGACCTGTATTATGTGGAACTGTATGACTGGTGGGATGTCCTAGAAGAGCTTCTGCAGTGAGCGGGACGGACAGAGAGTGGGAGTGACGGCCATGGACAACATATACCTGCCGGAGCCTTTTTGCCGCAAGATATCCCAGACTTTCGGAACCCGGGGACGGAATTGGCTGCAGCAACTGCCGGCCATCACGGCGGCCTGTGCAGACAAATGGCAGCTCAGCGAACTTACTCTGGCCGACAACCTGTCGTTCAATGTTTTATTTTCCGGCCAGAGCAGGGAGTTTGGAGCCGTAGTCCTAAAAATCGGTCTGGACGTGGATTCGGAGATTGTGCACCTGTCCCATTTCGACAGCCGGGATATCTGCCGCTGCTACCGGTGCGACCGACGGCTCGGTGCGTTGCTTTTGGAACGGATTGTACCCGGCTGCAATCTTCTGACGGTATCCTCGGAGCGGCAGCGCACGGAAATTGCAGCCGATCTTATGTTCCGCATCCCCAGTGACCGGCCGGCAGAAGACACGCAGACCTATACCCAGTGGATCAACAAGGCCTTTCGCCGTGCCCGCCGCGAGCGCCCGCGGGACAAGCGGCTGCTTGCGTTTTTGCAGCGGGCTGAAACAGCCTATGAACGGATCCGTAGTCTGGAACGGCCGCTGCAGCTCCTCCATGGCGACCTGCACCACGAGAACATACTTTATGCCGGCAGTGGCCGTTGGAAAGCCATTGACCCCAAAGGGGTCATCGGCCCAGCCTGCCTGGAAAGCGGCCGCTTTATCATCAACCAGCTGGGATACGTGCCCAAAGAGCGGCAGCACGAATCCTTGGCTTGGATGACGCAAGCGATTGCAGAGAGGCTGGGAGAAAAAGCCAACACAGTGGCTCTGTGTGGTTTTGTGGAACTCGTTTTAGCACTCTGCTGGCAGTACGAGGATCGGGCCGATAAAGAAGATATCGAGGAAAGTGCGGCTAACGCCGAGATGTATCTAAAGTACTTGGACCGCCTCCAGTGCCCATGAATGTTGCCTGCCCAGTACTGTCCTTGGGCATAAGCTAGATAAGTGGCCCCCTTGCTCCGGATCCGTCCCATCATGGCTGCTGACGCCCTCAACACAGACTTCCGCGGTTCGTGGTCCGCGGGGTCTTTTTTGCTGCCCTCTTTGCAGCGGCCGCTAGAGAGTGTGGCCTTTGCAGAAGACACCGGGTACCGCGGCATCGAAACCAGGGAATGCGGCCCGTGTCTTGCCCTCAAGCC
>PUOC01000070.1 GCA_003551965.1 Clostridiales bacterium
CCCCGCACACGCGGGGATCGACCCTAGAAATTGCGGATTGGGACACGGATGCGAGCGTCTACCCCGCACACGCGGGGATCGACCCATGTTCAGCGAAATGTGGCATTCGGTCGGCAAGTCTACCCCGCACACGCGGGGATCGACCTTCCGTCCTGCCAGTTCGATTTCTGCGACCTTGGTCTACCCCGCACACGCGGGGATCGACCCGCAACACAGGGCAGGTGTATTCACCCACGCCAGTCTACCCCGCACACGCGGGGATCGACCCTACTGGCATCGCAGCGGGAAGTTCGGATGCTGGTCTACCCCGCACACGCGGGGATCGACCCGCTGTATGACAAGAGCGCAAACACGAGACATGGTCTACCCCGCACACGCGGGGATCGACCCTGCTCCACCTGTGCTTCGCTATCGAAAAACAGGTCTACCCCGCACACGCGGGGATCGACCCTACTGCTTGTGCTATTATCTGTTGCCCATGAGGTCTACCCCGCACACGCGGGGATCGACCTTCTATCTGTTGGTTAACCAGCGCCGTGTTAGTGTCTACCCCGCACACGCGGGGATCGACCCCATCTACCTGTTTGCCATCTTCGTCCACGATTGTCTACCCCGCACACGCGGGGATCGACCCATTGTGCGGACGGAGTTGCCAAGCTGGGCGACGTCTACCCCGCACACGCGGGGATCGACCGACCCTCTTTCATGTCGTCGTCCAAGTCCGATTGCTTTAACACACCCAACCATCACCCCACGAGTCCGGTGATCACAGACAGAAGGGTAGGAAAGAACGCAATGACGCAGACCAGGCGGGCAGTCTGCATGATAGCGATACTCGGGGTATCGGCGCCGAGATCTTCACTGAGCAAGGCCATTTCCTGCTGCCCGCCCGGAGTTGACGCCAGCATGCAGGTTACCCAATCAAGCTTCGTCGTGTGATTGATTACATAGGCGATTCCAAAAGAAAAGGCGATGATGCCCACAAACATGACAGCCAAAGGAATGACCAGTTCACCCAGGGACAACAGCGTTTCCCGTTCGACCCGAAAGCCGATAAACGCGCCGGCCCCGACCTGCATCAGTATTTTCAACTGCGAAGGGAATGGAACCTTGCCCCGCAGGACGCAGAATACACTGCCACCGACCATGCCTCCGATTAAGGCCCCGGCCGTAACCCCAAGGAGATAAAACACCGTCCCGCCAAGGGCAGCGGCAGCGATCAAGGACACCAGTTTCCTACCCCGGGATCCGCTCTGCTGCGGAGCTGCCGGCCCATTGTCTGCCGGAGCGGAGTGGTCAGTGGATGCCGCTTCTACGGCTGCAGGGGCCACGGGTTCGGACTGCCCCGAGGGCTGCGCTGTGTCATGTTTCCCATTGACAGCTGCCCTGCGGAACACCAACGGCATGACCGTGAAAATAATGATCAGGCGGCTTAACTGCAGTAACGCCACGTAGGGCGGGTACGCCCCCAAATCCGCGGCAATGATGGCCATGTCGGAAGCTCCGCCCGGAGCCGCGGCAAACAGAGCCGTGGCAACATCCAGCGAGCTCAAGAAATACATCGCAGACCCAAAGACGACGTTTAAAACGAACATGCTGAGGACCAGGATCGCGATGGGAGCAATTAACCGCTTCATCCCCCGCACCACTGCCATATCCATGCGGCTGCCGATCATGGCTCCGGCTAGAACCTGAATCCCGATGCGTATGTCTGCATAGAAGACAGCACGTTCGGTTAGGATATTAAAGGTCACGGTAGCCGCCATGGCCCCGACCAAGACACCGGCCGGCAGTCTGAGTCTGTATCCGATGGTGCCCCCGACGGCAGCCACCGCGATGGTAAGTACAAAAAGGAACATGGATTCCATGGAAGACCTTCTTTCAACTGTACGCCCGTTCACATTGACCGGCGTTCACGAATACCCGGGGTCTTCATTGACCCCGTACATATTCTTCTCTCTCTAGCCTGCATGTACCTCCCTACCGGCAAAGCCGAGCTCTGTACCGGAGCAATGCAGTATACCAACCATGGGAGGCACCGGATTCGCTTGAGAAATCCGGTGCCTCTCAATCATACTGATATGCTGTCTCCAAAGATTGGAAGTGGCTAACGGACCCGTAACAACCGGCCGTTCTCTTCGTTTGCCGGACATTGTGCCGGCAGTCGTCTTTCAATTCTCAATGCCCCCCTGTTCTGCCAAGACGCACCGGTCGTCAATATTTGCCGGCGAACCGCCGCCTACAGTACATCTCCGCGACAAAAACCGCAATCCGCTGCAGATCAGCTACGGCTCCATTCCAGAAAGATATAGTTCGTGCGTTTGATGCAACACATATTGGTTGTGAATGGCAGCTGTGAGCATGCCAAGAGCCTGATCGAAATAGAAGTCATTGCTGTACGTTCCGCCGGGGCCCTCTTCCCGGATGTGAACCAGGCTCCCTCCATCGGCAGCCGGGGTGCGTCCCACCATGCAGATGACCACCCCTGACACGGGATCGCTGTCGATCACTTCGCCGGCGGCCAATTGACTGAGGCCGTTGGGCGGAAGCCAGAACCCTCCCACACCGGCCGCCGTGCTCAAGGCCGTTGTCCTCACCGGCAGCATCGGTACTCCCGCCATGGCTCCCATGTGCAAGGCCCTCTCATATTGAAGCCAATTGGGGCCGCGAGCACGCACATCGATATCGGCCCGGAGTTCCATGGGAAAGCTTGGCGATCCCGGAACGTGCACCGTTACGGTGCCCGTGTACTCCAGGCGTCGTATCGTCTGCAGCCAATAAGGCGGCGCTTCCATCTGCCACGGCCACGATACATCGCGCCGATGCACGAGATGGCTCTGGACAATGGTGGTCGTCATTGCGGGCTGCAGATCTTGCGTATAGGTATGGGGCTGTTGGCTTGTACCAGCATAGCCGTGATACAGCAGGACACCGGTTTCTAAGTCGTACATATACACCAGCTTGCCATCGTCATAGTGGAAGCGGATAGCCTGATACTGCGTGCCCTCCAGGACGTAGGGCATACGGAGTATCTGCATTCGTCCTTGTTCGCCGTCGGGCAGCTGTTCCAAAAACGGCACCGGCAGCCAGAAGTCGCCTGCGGCCCCGGGTGGGCCTAGGCCTCCGGATCGCTGGTTGAGGCTCGTCAGTGTCTGCCGGCCGTCTAGGTACAAAAAGGAAGCAATATCCAAAGCGACCGTCTCGGCCAGAGCCGCCACGTTGACCTGCAGCAAACCAGCCGAAGCAGCCGACGTGGCTTCCATGGGCTCATAGGAACCTCCAGAACCGTCCCGCCAGCGACTCTGCTCCCTGTCATAGAGAATGTCCCTGTGCGCGGGAATAGCCGCAGTGGCTGTGTAATAGGTAAGCTGCGTACCTACCCGGACCCAAGGCGGAGCCGGGTAATCCTTCAGTTCAGGGAAGATATCTGCCAGTGATATATCCTGCGCCGACACCGGGTCCGCAATGGATAGTGCCGCCATCAGAAGCAACAGCAGCAGACACAGCAAAGACCTCACAATCTCGCCCCCTATTCTTTGTTCATCGCCTCGCAACAGCACCTGACATGGCCGTCGTCCAATGTGCTGCGGGCTCAAGGATGGATGAGCTCACCATCCGGTGTTTTTACCGACGCCCCCGTAATGCGAATCTGGTACGGGCCCGTTTGGTTCGGATATACCGTGTTAGCCACCACCAATAGCACCGTGCCCCCAGGGACGGAGCACTGCAGTGCGATCGAATCCGGTTCTGCATCCGAGGCACCGCCTTCTGCCAAGAGCGTACCATCGGCGGCCAAGATCATCAGGTACGGCCGGAAATCCGAGGAAGAAAGACGGATTGTCACGGGACCGTCGGCCGCGGCTGCTAGCTCAAACACCTGGTAATAGGTGCTGTCGTCGAAAATTTCGCAGTCGTTGGTTAGCGCTGCTTCCAAGGTGAGAAAGACTTCCTGATCCGGCGCGGGTTCCGTCTCAATGTCCGCTGGTAGAACTTCTTCTTGATACGGCCCAGCGTGTTCACAGAGGATGACCAAGGTCTGGGCCAAAAAGGTGGCATTCCAAAACATCTGCAGAGCGATCAATTTGTCATCGAGGGTTTGTTCCCGCAGGTACAGGGCGATTTCGTAGCTCATCAGACTTACCGTCGGCTCAATTCCCCTCCTCTGCGCTTCGGCGATAGCACCCAAAGCCTGCCGCGATGCCAGCTCCAGCATGTGCACCAAAGCGCGCTCGTTTTGAATCGCCACAATCGTGCCTTCGTCGTCGGTCTCGGCTCCCAATCCGTAGTACTTAGCCGTCAGGTGACCGGTGTCGTGGAAAAGCGCTGCCGATGATCCCAGCAGGGCGTACGGTGACATGCCGCCGATCACACGACTGGCTGCCGCGTTGGCATGGGTCAAAGCATAGTGGTAATCGACACTCATGAACTGCCATCGGAAACGGTCGGGATGCATTCCCAGCTGCTTAGCCGCCGGACTGAGAACATTGGCGTCAAAGTATTCCATGCCCGCGGCGGCACCGGATTGGAGCAGCCTTCCCAAGTTCTCTACCTGTTCCAGATCGGGGGGGCCGACGGTCGCGCTGCCACGCCCCAGCCGGAGAACGTCTGCGGCCGAATCAATCAAAAAAGCAGCCAACTCGTAGAGCATCACGGTCTCAGCCAAGCGCTGCACCGCTGCTTCCAGCAGCTCTTCATCTTGGTCAGCACGAAGATCCACCACCAGAACTTCTTGGTGCCAGTAGTTAGGGGCCCGAGTCACCAGTAGTTGGTATTCAGCGGGGGGCAGCTGCTGCAGGAGTTGGACTAGGCCGCTGCCGCTGTCTACCTCATGCCGATCCAGCTGTACAATAATGTCCCCTTGCCGCAAACCCGCAGCCTCGGCTGGACTCCTCGGTTCAATGTCCGCCACATAGGCGCCGTAGATTTGATAGGAATCATCCAGATAAACACCTAACTGCGGCGTCCTGAGCTCCTGGACAAGCCCTGCCAGAAACTGGAATTCCTCTCGATGCTGTTCAGCCAAAAGGTAGCAGCCATAGGCCTGCGCTGCCAACGCATAGCTGCCCAATAAACCCGGCACCTCGCCCATATGGGCCGGCTGTGTCTGGTTAAGAACACCGAAGAACCCGTCAATATCGGCGATGACCTGTTCCTGTTCGGCTACCAAAGCGTAGGTAGGCTCCCAGCCTGCAGTGGTCAATTGCTGCACGATGACCTCGCCCAGATATTCCAGACGGGCTTGCATATAGGCGGTCGTGATCCGGTCATACGCCACAGCCGCCAATCCCTGGATCAGGCTTTGCTGGGCCTGGCGCGCATCTCTCTGCAGTGCCTCCGGCACCGTAAGCCCTAGGGCGGAAAAGTCGTTCTCCACTTCCTGATAGCGGCCTCGCCATGTTTCGTAGGCCGTCACCAGCGCTTGGAAACTAGCTTCCGGCAGCGCCGTTGACGCCCCCACCGCCGGTGCCATGAGTTCTTGTCCGGTGAGCAATCGGTACGCGGCAAAGATGTCTCCAACTTCCTGGACATCAACGCCTAATTCCCGTCCATGGGCTACGAGATCTGCCATTTCATGATCGCTGATGGGCTCAAAGCGTTTACCCAAAGGAATCAGCACTAAGGTCTTGCCCACCTCGGCAGCCCCTCGGATTTTCTGGTAGATGCCCCCTACCGGCCCGATGGTTCCGTCGGGATTTACGGTACCTGTCATGGTGGCGTGGGGGAGAAGGGTATCTCCCCGCATTCCGGCTAAGACAGCCACAGTCATCAGTGCTCCGGCGCTGGGTCCATCAATCAGGCCGGCCACATCGAAGTAGATGGTGTAGCCCGAGAGATCGGTACGCTGCGTATATGCCCCCACAACGGCAGCCATCCACCCGGCTGTGCGCCACATGGCGCCCGTCCCCATGGAAACATCCTCAAAAAAGCCAACCCGCGTCCGCCCGGACAGATTGGGCCCTACACCGACAATTGTGGGTATGGCCGCCCCTCCAGGACCTTCGGGACTCTCAAAATATACCAGCACATCAATGGGAATTTCAACGGCATCGGACAAAGCCCGGACTGGAACTGCCAACGCCAAGCACAACACCACAACGGCCCACAGGACCATGGCACGCCTCCGCACCTCTGTCACCTCCCTGGAATATCCGGCTCCTTGTCATGACCGGCTGTCTCTCCGCTCACCAGCACTGCATAGGCCATCCAAGTATATTATAACTCTAATCTGTCTATTTTGGGGTTTTTATTGTTTTTTCTTTCTTTTGTAAGGTTATCTGTCCAATGCGGTAACAGGTCTCCGCGCGCAAGACCTGCCGATCGCGGTAATGACCGGCAGGTCTCTGGTGTCCCCATGACTGCACGCTGCTATACTTTGAACTGTCCCACCAACTCCTGCAGTCTGTGGGCTGTATTAGCCACCTCCTGGATGGAGGCACCGATCTGCTCCACAGAAGCAGACTGCTCCTGGCTGCTGGCAGCGATTTCTTCACCACCCGATGCCAACTCCTCTGCTGCCGTAGCAATTTCGGCCACGCCGTCATTCAACTGCTTCATGGTCGTCTGAATGTCAGTGAAAGCTTCGCCGGTGGCCTCAACAATAGAAGTTCCCTCGATCACTCGTTCCGAACTCTGCTTTGACTTCTCCACCGTACTCTCGACCACCTGACGCATTTCAGAGATGACCTCGGTTATTTCTCCCGCAGCACTGCCCGACTGTTCCGCCAGTTTACGCACTTCATCGGCTACAACAGCGAAACCCCGACCGTGTTCGCCGGCTCTTGCGGCTTCAATGGCTGCATTCAGCGCCAGCAGATTTGTCTGATCGGCTATGCCCGTGATGAGCTCAACAATGGAACGGATACGCTCCGACTGGCTGTCCAAGCCTGCAATTTCTTCACTGAGTTCATTGACATTATCATGGATGGCTCCCATGGTGCTGACCGTATCCTGGATCTGCTTTGCGCCTTCGTCGGTCTTTTCCATGGTATTCTGGGCCATTTCGGCCATACCTTGACTGTTGGAGCTGGTAGTTTCCACCGTGGACGCGAATTGGTTGGCGGTACTTGCCACTTCCTCCACCGATGCTGCCGTTTCCTGCACAGCGGAAGATACCTCACCAGCCCGAGAGGATGTATTGTCCGATGCTTCAGAGACCTGTGCTACAATGTCCCGCAACTGTGACAGCATCTGGTTGAAAGCGGTACCCATGGCACCAATTTCGTCAGTGCTGTTCACCTTCGCCTCCACCGTCAGATCTCCTGTGGCAGCGGTCTCAATGGCTTCAACCATGGAAGCCGTAGGCTTGGAAATGGAACGGGCAATGAACAAAGCAACAGCAGTACCCAGTAGGACCACCAACAGGCCTGCCAGCAAAATGGCATTGCGCAGGCCTGTGACCTGCATGAAGGCCTCGTCTGCATCCACCTCTGTCACAACAGCAACGAGATAATCTCCGATGGGAACCGTTTCCACGCTGCCGATCACTGTGTTTCCGAGATAATCACTGTACTGTCCTTGAGCACTGAAATTCGGATTTTCGGCGCGGATGGCTTCGGAAGCCCAGCGGGAGGCCTGGGTTTCGATCTGTGCCTCTAGCACGGCATCCTGTGTGTACTCGCCGAGTCGCGTGTTCGTCAGCAGAATACCGCGTTCATCCAAAACGTAAGAGTCGCCGCTCTCGCCCAAATGCTCAACTCCATGGTGAACGATGGCCTCTATGTCATGGGCAAACGTCAATAGGCCCAGCACTCCAACAATATCACCGCTGACCCCTTGACTGTAAATGGGCTGCGCCCGGACCATGGTATGATCGTGGACAATGTCGGAATAAAACACCTCCGACCAATTAGCGTCGCCCCTGACGGCTGCTTGGAAATAGTCTCTGTCTGCTAAACTTGCACCAATGGTATCCATTCGGTCAGAATAAACAATTTCTCCATCAGGAGAGGCCATGAACACCATCCCATAGCCGTACTGATTGGCAAATTGCTCTCCAAACGGCTCCACGACATCGCTGCGGCGCTGCAGCCATTGTCTGTCGTCTCCATCCCAGTCCAACTCCGCGAGGATGTTCATGCTTTGATAGACATCTCTCGTCGCACCAGCCACACGAGCATCTGCTTCCCGCTCTTCAAAGAATGCGGTCAGCTCTTCCTCGACCAAATCCATAAACATCCCTTGTTGACCATACACTTGATCGGTGATGATGTCACTAGCCGTGAAGTAACTGTACAAACCCATTCCCACCACCGGCAGCAGGCCGACAATAACGAACATCAATATTAGCTTTGACATGATTTTCATATTTGCGAACAATGTATGTACCCCCGTTTCTCTTCGTTGCGCGCAGCTCCTCACCGGCTGGCCAAGAACAGCAGCGGACACAGACCCCGATGCAACCAAACGCTGCCACATCGGGCTCTTCATTTTTTTGTCCCAATCATCGGCATTCCTCCCCGAGTTTGAGAGCGTAAAGAGTTAATCACGGCCGGTCTGCAACGCACACCCTGAAACTGCAGTGAAGCTTGGTCGCTCTTCAGGGCCAAAGACAAGCCAAAGGACACATCCTTCTATCCATGTCATCGACAGACTATGCCATAAACTGAAGGGCTTAATGCCGTTAGTTCCGCAACGGCCTCTGACAAGTCCGGCCAAGCGTTCATTTTGTCCATTCCAGACTTCCACGGGCACTTTCCCAGTAAGAGCCATCGCTTCTCGGACTGCGCCCTTGGCCGATAGCCCAGTACAATGACCTCTTTTGGCACCGCAGCCGCCATGGTACAATGACCTTGTCATCGTGTACCGTTCCTATCTGGCCGTTAACGGCAACCGGTCAGCATATTCTCTATGCCGCATCTGTCGGCAGGGCTTCCCGCGAGGATTCTCAGCAGTATCTTTCGACGGCGCTTTGACAGCCACCTCTACTTGGAAATACGCCCCCGGGGAGGGATCACAGCCGTGATCAAGAGACATCTCGAGTCCACCGCCATCACCTCAGGCCCGTATCACCACTTCTTCGGCTACTACGACAAGGAGCAATGGGATCCCAGCGGCCGTTTCCTTCTTGCACACCAAGTGGACTTCATGGACCGTTCACCGGGCCCCGAAGATCAGGCCCGCATTGGGATCATTGACACTTGCGGCTGTGGCCGCTTCCAAGCCCTTGCAGCCACAAAAGCCTGGTGCTGGCAACAGGGAAGCATGTTGCAGTGGCTTCCCGGTACCGATGCCCAGATCATCTACAACGACCGCATCGGCGATCGTTTTGTGTCTGTAATCATGGATATCCGCGGCGTGCGCCGCCAGGTTCTGCCACGTCCCGTGTACACGGTACGAAAGGACGGCAGACGTGCCCTTAGTTTGAACTTCTCGCGCATCGCTGTGGGAAGACCGGGATATGGGTACAACGGACTGCGCGATCCCTGGCGCCATGAGTTCTGCCCTGTGGATGACGGCGTCTATGACATGGATCTGCGCAGCGGAGATCACCGGTTAATCCTTTCCGTCGCCGACGTGGCCGACCGGCACGGTGATCCGAGCATGCAGGGAAGGATGCAGTGGTTGAACCATCTGCTCTACAATCCCAGCGGTACACGTTTCACCGCCCTTCATTATTGGCCGACTTCCGACAAGAGGTCCTTTCACACAAAGCTCTTGACGGCCAACACCGATGGAAGCGATCTGTTTGTATCATCGGTTCAGAATCCCTCGCACTTTATGTGGTTGAATGACCGTCAGATTTTGGTCTGGGCCACCACAGAGCGGCACGGCGCTGCCTATTACCTGCTTGAAGACAGGACGGACGACAAAACACCCGTGGACAAAAAGACCCTGACCAAGGACGGCCACTGCAGCATGTCACCCCAGGGCCGCTGGCTGTTGACCGACGAATACCTAGACCACAGCCGCAGCCGGCCCTTGTATCTGTATGACATGCAGGAAGCGCGGCTGTTTGAGATCGGGCGCTTCCACTCACCGTTCGGCTTTCGAGGCGAACTGCGCTGTGATCTCCACCCGCGCTGGAACCGTGACGGACGCATGGTGTGTTTTGACTCGGTCCATGATGGCAGCCGCCAGATGTATGTTATGGACGTCAGTGATGTGGTGGCGTGAACGCTGCCCCCTCCGGGATGGGAAAAGCCCGGCACACAAAACAAGTTGCCGGGCTTTCGTGCGCAATGTGTCTCTTGGTTCTTCTCTGGCGCTGCGCGTCGACCTGATACTGCGCCTCCCATGATCGGTGCCACGGATGCCCAAAGCTGACTACAGGATAATCGAGCCACCGTCGGCCAGTGTTCGGCGCAGCTCTGCTGGATCCAAGGCGGACACAGGTTGGCCGTTCTGGAGAGCCAAGTAGGCTGCGGTTCCAGCGGCTTCTCCCGTCTGGTTGAGGTTGACCATTACTCGGACAGCCCCAAAGGCACCATCGTCAGCGTCTAGGATGCGCCCGCACATGAGAACATTTTCGCTGTTCTTGGGCACCAGCGACCGGAACGGAACCTGGTAAAAGGCAGGATCTTCCTCCCAGACCTCCCGCCAGCGGCCCGGCACCACATCACGCCGATTGTGAAAGACCCGTTCGGTCCCATCCAAATAGCGAAATGTTATCCCCGCCGTGTCGCTGTGGTGAATGTCCACTGGGTAGGTGCCGTTGGCAATGGCGTCTGGAAATGGTTTTCCGTGCAGTACGTCATCGGTGGTGAGCCTGTACTGGGCATGGAATCGTTTGGTTTCTCGAATGCCTACAGTGGAAGCCAGCGACAACAGCGTAATGCCTTCGGCACCCCGGAGCTTGTCGCGGCAAAGATCGACCATGCCCCGCACCAAGCGACGGCCCTCAATCTCCGCCTTGGTAAGATCCTCCGCCTTACTGCAGTCCACATTGAAAATGTGGTTCTCGGCATGGAAAAACACATCGTCTGTCCCCGGTATAGGCCCGCTCCATCCCCAATCTTCCGGAAGATCATACTCCGCGGCATACGTCTGCATGGCTTCCACAAATTCCTGCCTGGGTATGGAACCCAAACCTTGGATTTTGCAGCACATGGTCGGCGGCTGCAGATGCTGTCCTGTATAATGCGAAAATCCCAGATCACGGCAAAGATCACCATCACCGGACGCATCGACCAATACTTGGGCCCGGATTACGCCCCGGCCCGATTTGTTCTGGATGAACACACCCGCCGGCCGCCCTTCTTGGAAGTACGGTGCCGCGTACATTGTATGCAGATGCAGGGATACACCGCACGCCAAGAGCATGGCATCGAGTTCTATCTTCAACTCCTCCGTGTTCAGCCGATAGGCGGACATGGTTTCTCCCATATCCAAGACAGCGTGGCGCCTGGCCAGTCGATCCAGTACTTCGGCCGTCAGTCCGCCGATGATCTGCTGTGAATACTGGAAATCCTGCAGGGTATGCCAGTTGGTTACCAAACCTGCCGTGGCTGCGCCGCCAAAGCAATTTTCACGTTCAACCAAGGCAACCCGAGCCCCCAAGCGGGCGGCCCGGATAGCCGCAAAGGCACCGGTACAGCCCCCTCCAATGACACAGACATCCACATCATCCACAACAGCGACCTGTTTTGCTTCCTCCGTTACCCAGCTCATACCTGCCTCCTCACTGTCTTAACCACAGCTGTTCCGGTTCCGAAAGCGTACTCCAGCGCACGTCGTTGCCCCAGTAGCCGAACTCAAGGAAATTCACCAAATCATCGCTGACAACCAGCGGATAGGGGGCCTTACCAATGACGCCGATGACCCAAAGGTTTTCGGCCTGGTGCTCCAAGAGCTCCTTTTCCATTGCCCGGCGTGCCTCCGCATCCGGTTCCATCATCAGTGTTTCCCAGAGTTCGCGTATTTCTTGGACCAATTCGGGCGGCTCTATACCTTCCTCCCCGCGGCTGTTATACCACTGGACCCAGCCCGCGTTCCAAGAAGCACCCACATCAGGCGAGGCCACCAGGAAGCTGGGCCTGCGGGGAAAGCCCATTTCACTGGCTTCGTTTCCAACCCAAGTAGAGCCATCCATGAGATTGCCGGGTGCCCTGGTACCCTGCAGCTCCCAGGAAATGCTGCGCATTTCGGCGTCCAGCCCGATGGCCTGCCAGTACTCCACGGCCAGTTCGGTGGTGGGAATAGTAATGCCTTCAATGTCGATGGTTTCAATGGTGAAACTCAACCGCTCGCCGTCCGGACGCAGCCAATAACCGTCGCGGCCCATTTCTAACCCCATTTCCTCCAAGAGGGCTTGCGCTCTCTCGGGATCATACGCAATGAAGGCATCAGCATATTCCTGTTTGAAGAGATCACTGGTTTCCAGCACAGTATACTGCCTTGGTTCACCGTAGCCGAAATACAGAGCTTCGTTGATGTCTTCACGGTCGATGGCCAGCGACAGTGCCTGCCGAAAGCGCTTGTCGCCGAAGATTTCCCGCAGTGCCTCGTCCGGATGCGACAGATTCACCTGCAGAATCACATGGGCGCCCCTGGCGTTTTCCCACAGCTTCACCCGATAACCGCCTTCTTCACCATATTCGTGATAGAGCGGTATGTTGCGGACATCTGTGCCTCGTCCGGTGAAGTGCAGTTGCCCGGATATAATCAAGCCGTTCCATACTTCTGTGTCACCCACAAGGGTTGTGTTAATCCGGTCCACATAGGGAAGCTGGTTTCCTGCTGTATCCACTTGCCAGTAATAGGGATTGCGTTCATAGACACGCCGCTCTGAGGACATTTCTGTGAGAACGAAAGAGGCCACGGTGGGCAGATCTTCCACCAGCGGGGTGGCGCCTAACCGTTCATTCTTTGCCGAAAACAGCTCATACCAAGTGCTGTAGCCTTCGTCCAGCACCAGCTGCCGCAATTCTTCTTCGTCTCGATAGTCAGGATGGAACTGTGTTAGATAGTGTTTGGGATGGTAAATGCTTCCTTCCGTGGACATTTCGATCAGGAAATAGGGTTTGGGCCCGGCATAGTGAAATGCAGCCGTATAGTCGTCAATGATCTCCAACTCAAAGGTCTCGTCACCGTGGCGCCAAATTGGGCCCGGCGTCGGTGTCAGGTCTTCGTTTAAGAGTATGGAGTCATACCAGAATGCGATGTCTTCGGTGGTGAAGGGTTCGCCGTCGGACCACTTGACGCCTTCCCGGAAATGAATGGTGTAGCTGCTGGTATCCTCCGATACCTCCACCTCTCTGGCAAAGAAGGGGTGCAGTTCGAAGGTCAGGGGATCGGGTTTGATCAATTGGTTGAACGCGGACATCAACATGTGATCATCACCGTGGGCATTGATCCACATGGTGGCCACTTCGATGGTGCCGCCATATTCACCGATGCTGTCCCGGGGCTCCACCACATAGGGTTCTGCGGGCAATCTCTCTGCCACGGGCGGCAGATCGCCCTGGGCAACCATTTCCTCCAGCATCGGTGCCTCCTGATAGGCCGACGCTGCGCCAAACCATAGAAGAACAGCAGCCATCAAGACAGAAACCATCGCGACATGTCTTCTCGTCATCTGTTGTTATCCTCCTTTGATATCGAGCCGATCCAGTGCCTATCCAATCGTCCTGCAGATATGACGCCGCCGCTGATACACCACCTCCTTTAAAATGCACCCACACCAACGCAAAATGGGCAAAAAACGCCATGAACGAAGAAAGCCTCCGGGAAGCCCTCCTGCCTGTCTAAGAGGCCAAGGTCCGTCAAGAAACCGCTGCTGTGTGGCTACGTCCCTGCAGCAAGGGCATGGACCTAGTTATGCGGCAGTTTTCGTATGGCGGGCATTCGGCTCGCCCGTTCCACAGCCGCGAGCAGCAGGCGTCCCAGGCGATGCCGCTGATCGGGCAAGAAGCGCACCATAGGTACACCAAAGGCCAAGGTAGCCACGGCATGGCCGCGGTCGTTGTGCAGGGGGACCGCAACGCCTCCTAGTCCGGGCCCTTTCTCGTCAATGCTGTACGCTATTCCCTCCCGGCGAACTGTGTCGATTTCGGCAAAGAATGCCTCCGGGTCGGTAATGGTATTCGGCCCCAGCTTGGGCAAGCCTTGGGATGCAATGTACGAGCGAATGAGTCCGTCCGACCATCCGGCCATAGCTACCTTCCCTTGGGCTAGGGCATGGATCTGCTGGGTACTGTATGGTTCCTGGCGCACGGTGAGGGCATGCCGTCCATTGATCTCCGCCACGGGAATGAGTTCTCTGCCGGCAATGCGGCTGCAGTACACGGTTTCTTCCCCGGATTGCCGGTGAAGCTCCTGAAGCAAGGGCAGCATCTCCCCCTCAAGGGCCCGCACTTCATCAAGGCCGCTTCCTAGTTGGATCACAGAAGCTCCCAAGGAGTACCGTCCCCGTTCGCCGTCCTGTTTTACATAACCCCGTTCCATTAGGGTCGCTGTTAATCCCCGAGCCGTATTGATATGGAGGTTGGCCGCCGCGGCTAGCTCCCCGAGAGTCTTTTCCTTTGACTCGGCCAGCACTTCCAGGATATCCAAGGCCCGGGCCACCGATTGAATCGTTCGCTTCGGCATTCTAGGATCACCTCCGGCCTTTCTCTGGCCACGCCTTCTGCTGACGCAGTACATCCTGCAGGCTGCCGCTGTCCACGTCAGCGGGTGACAGGCCCTTCTGCGACGCCAAGGCCGCACCGGCACCGGCCGCCTGCCCTACACGCATACAAACCAGCATATTGCGGGTCGTGCCGTCAATGCGATGACTGACTGAAATGGTGCGCCCGGCCACGAGCAGGCCGTCCACGCCCTGCGGCAGCAGACACCGGTAGGGAATGTCGTAGCTGTGCCGCTCCCGGGGCACACGATCGGGGTCTCGCTCTAGCAGGTCCTGGGGCGAACCCTCAATCGGTTCCGGCATGTGGACATCCAACTCCTTCGGCACGGGGCGCTGCACTAAATTGGACTCTATGCGCATGATGGCGTCCGGGAACTGCGCATCTCCATAAGCATCTTCATCGGTGAGCACATAACGGCCGATGATTCGCCGAGTTTCCCGCACACCCATGCGGGGTGCTGTGTCAATAACAAAGGCGTTCTCACAACCCGGGATGGACCGGCGGGCAAACTTTACCAAATTCCCGGTCTGTCTGCGTCCCTCCAGTTCGCCTTGGGTCAGGTCATCGGGATTCGTTCCGTCCACATTATAGATTCGAGTGGTATTGCAGATGGCCGTCCCCCGTTCCACCCAGAGGTTTTCCAAGCGAAAGTAGTGGCATTCGCTGCTGAGTTCACCTCTGCGTTTCGCCTCTTCCACCAGATTGTAGAAGCCGCTGATTCGAGAAATGACATGCTCATCACCCACCGAAAGCTTTGTTCCTGTGCGATACTGCGGCTGCAGCTCCGACGGATTCTCCTGTACATACTGCTCAATGCGTTCCACATCCAGACCTCCAAGGCGAAAGAGCAGTGCAAAGGGCCGCATTTTGTGGTCGCTTTCCCTTCCCTTCGTCACTGGTGCTCCGGCCTGGGCTGCGAGATCCGCGTCGCCTGTGCAATCCACTACCACATCGGCTAGCATTGCTTCTCGGCCGGACTTGCCTTCTGTCAGCAGACCTTTCACCGCACCATCAATCACTATGGGAGCACAGGCATATGTGTAAAAACACAGACGTACGCCAGCCTGCTGTGCCATTTCCAAGGCCGCGTCCTTAAACACTTCCGGGTCAAAGGGAGTGGTCGCCGTCCGCCCCGGGGTTCCATCCCACTTCGGTGCACCGCCGCGGCCGGCCATAGCGTCGATCAGTTCCAGCCCGATGCCCGCCGCCCAGTGTGAGCCTACCAACGCTGCCATCATAGCTCCTGTGGCTACACCGCCTAAGAAGGAACTCTGTTCAACCAAGATCACGTCGGCTCCGGCCCGGGCTGCCGCAATGGCTGCGGTAAGGCCCGCTGGCCCGCCTCCGGCCACAATGACATCGGCTCTGCGGCTCACGGCGGTTCGCCGCTGTTCTTCCACGAACGAACGATCAATGACAGAATAATGGGCCACCCCACAACGCCTCCCGTCGTTTTATACGACATTGTCGTAATATATACGATATTACTGTGGTATTCAACGCTCTTAACGCGAATCCTCCTTCTCTTTCGAAATTTTTCACGGTTCGCTGTCGGTCCCGTACACTCAATGATGAATCCCAAATGTCGGGCGAAAAGCCGGATACCCCAACAGCACTGGCTTGTAAACACCGACATACCGACCTGTTTATCATCTTCCCCCTGAGGACACTAAGCCGTCTGGCCATGGGCGTCTTGACCTTGGCGCACAAAAAAGAGCGGTGCCGATGCACCGCCGCAGTTCTTCTGTGTGACACAAGATCTCCGCTTGCCGGCATGGCGTCCATGGCAGCGCCAGATTTCGGCGAGTTGCCGTAGTACGCCTGGGCTGCCTTTGACACCACAATGCCTGATCGGGCCCGGGGGACCTGGGAAACAACAGTCATGGCAGGCACCCTCAGCGCCTGCTTGTCCCGTCAGGGCTGGCGTTGTTCGGGAAAGGAAGCCATATCATTGAAAAAGGTCAGTTTGGGACGCCCCGTCGTGATGACAGGCATGGTCTCCCTGAGTCTGGCATCCACTTCATCGGTGATCGACGCAAGAGTCCGTTCTTCGTCCTCTGTCAGTTGCACCAGACGGTAGGCCAGCGAAATATGGAACCGATAGCGGTCGTGTTTCGGATGCCGAATCCCGGTTGCCTCCGATAAACGTTCACGGAACTCCGTGATCGCCTCCTCATTTTCCGGCCCCAGGTTCACAGACAGACCAAACTCCGAGTGCAGACGATCGTAGTGCATCCGAAACCCATCGGGTATGTGCAACCGCTGATATTGCCGTTTCAAAAAACTATCCACCTCTGTTAAAGGGGCATCCAGGGCGAGATGCTTGGACCACACTTCGGGCCGCCGTTCCTGGTCGCAGACCATGTCGAATACTGTCATGTGAAAGGACTCCGGGGGCAGAAAGGCAAACTTCGGCTCCAGGGGAAGGATCTGAAACTGCTGCTGTGTCCACTGCAGTTCACGGCGCAGAAGACGATCCTGTTCTAGGCGGCAGACCACCGACACTCCCGGAAAACGACGCATGCTGCCGTCGGCATGGAACTTGGTTCCCACGGCGCTGGTATACTCAACTGTCATGTTTTGATCACTCCCTAAGCCAATTCTTCACCCTCTGGCCCGTTGTTCCTGCGATGACTGACTATGGTATGGCGATGCGAGGATAGTCCTTGACTGTACCAAGGTAGACCATTGGTTCGCAGAGCACATTCGGGCAGCGTGCTTTTCGTCAAGGAAAAGACAAGACTAGACTCCACC